>JBCCYD010000068.1:0-18998 GCA_039190385.1 Cyanobacteria bacterium P01_F01_bin.143
GAAATTTGAGAGAAATCTAATTAGTAATTTCGAATAAAATGAACTTTATATACTTCAATATTTATAGATATTTAATCTAATTTTGTGGCATGGCAGTGATAATAGTATCACCATCTAAAACCAAGATAATTTGACCATCTGGTTTCACCCAATAACCTCGAAGAAAAGGGGCTAATGCTGAAGTAATGGCCGAAGTAGGAGGAGACTGAATCAAATTGGAATTACACCATTCAATATCTTCTACTCTCGTCATGATTAACCCGAGACTAGTTTGGGATTTTTTCTGATTATCAGATTTGCTTTTATGAGATAGAACAACAGCAGTATGATCTGTTTTCTTAATTTCTTGCTGATGCCAAGAATCAAGACCAATTAAATGTCCTAAGTCTACTATCCAAAGAATTTCACCTCGCCAATTATAAACTCCCATTACCCAAGATGGCATTTGAGGAATTGGCACAATATTTCCGATATCAATTTTTAAAACTTCTGTTACCTGTTCGATGGGCAACATAATTTTAGTTTCTGGTTCGAGATGAAATCGCAAAAATTGTTCTTCTTGGCGATCTTTTAACAACTCGGTAGGTGAGTTGACTAAGTTTTGGTAGGTAGTAGAATCAGACACAGTGATATTTTTCCTTGATAAACTGACTTATTAAATCAATTTTTGAACAGTTTGGACTAATTCTTCCTGATTGACAGGTTTGGGAATATAGGCATCTGCTCCTTGTTTTTTACCCCAAAATTTGTCCATGTCGGTTCCTTTATTCGAACATAGAATTATCGGAATTTTATTGGTCATTTCGGAGCCTTTAAGTTCACGGCAAATTTCGAAACCACTGCGTCCAGGTAACACCACATCTAGCAAAATTAGATCAGGATGAGTATTCGCAATTTTTTCGAGGGCTTCTTCACCGCTAGTAGCAATTAAGGTATCAATACCAATTTCTTGTAAACAATTAATTAGTATTGCTCTTTCTGTTGCTGAATCATCCACAATGAGGGCTTGTCCCATTACAATTACCTTAATAAAATTTTTAGCAGAATTTACAATGAGCCATTACTTTCGACGTTCCAGCTAATCATGGTCTATCGATCATTTTTATAGTTCCCTTTAATGGCAATGGAGTTAACAGTTTTGGACAAGAAAACATATTATTAATTCATCATTACTTTGATTACCCCAGGGAAAATACTAGGCTTTCTTGTTTAAGTATTTATTTATAGTGTCCAAGACTATTTTTTCATTCACAGGTTTACTAATAAAATCTGTCGAGCCAACCATTTTGGCTCGTACCCGATCAATTAGACCATCATTACCGGTGACAATGACGATCGGAGTCTGTTTAAAATATGATAGTTTCCGTAGTTGAGTACAGATTTCATAACCATTGGTATTGGGCATAATGAGATCGAGAAAAATCAGATCTGGCTTGCGATTGAGTAGAACAGCGATCGCTCTTAAGCCATCCATCTCACTAACAAATTGATATCCCGCATTAGTCATAATATGCTCCATAGATTGACAGATCTGAGGACTGTCATCAATGCAGGCAATCAAGGTCCGGTGCGGGGAAAGATTTTTTGATAGCTTATTGGCGATTGGCGGAGATACTGGTGGCGGTATATCCTCTATAGTGATTAGCTGAACTAGACCTAATTGGATATAGGGAATCAAAGACCTTGTGACAGTCACCACATCTCGCCTCATCCGAATACTGAGATCTCTAAGAGTTTGTTGCCCGTCTAGTAGTTGACTAAGATTTTGGTAAACCTGAGAGGATGTCCTCTTTTTTAACGCTTCTGGCTGGCGAATCACCGGAGCCATATCTGGAGAGCGATCGGCAATTTTTGCATCTTGCCAAGCTTGCCAAAGTTTATTGGCCTCAGAAATCACTTGTTCTGCTTCAATCAAAACTAATCGAGTCGAAATGAGATTATCCTTAACTGTTTTGCAGAAAACTTCGATGGGATGAGCAAGATCGAATAAAACCTCAATAATAGTGGCTTTGATCATGCGAGTTGCTTGTTCTCTGGTAATTTTTTTCTGATCAATCCAGAGAGACAATAGTTTGTACTCCCACGAAATGCGACATTCTTCCTCGGGAACAGTGGCTAGTTCTGATTGAATTTCGTTAAAGTGGGCTAATCTTTGGGGGCAATAGGCTACTAGATTTCTGCGCCAACGCCTCACGGGATGAACTCCACCAGTAGCGTAAACAATTCTTCCTAAATATAGATAAAGAGTCCAAGAAGTATCCTGCGCATCATAAATTGCTAATTGACCACTAAATTTTGCTTGTTTGAGAGATTCAAAAAATTCAAGCTGTTTGGTGGAATTAAATTGTTGAATTCGGGTACGAGTATGACTAATTCCATCTTTGGTAGTCGTCATCACCAGGTTCCTAATATAATGTGATAATTAATTTCGGGTAAAAAATACCCTACCTATATTAGGATTCCCAAAAAGTTTTTTTTATTAACAAAATTTTGTGATTAATACATCAAAGGTAATAAAAGAGTTACAAAGTAATAAACTAATGGAGCGGTAAAAACATAACTATCGGTGCGATCTAAGATTCCTCCATGACCCGGAATTAATTGTCCTGAATCTTTGACCCCCGCATCTCGTTTCATCATAGATTCGGTTAAATCTCCCAACAAACTCGTTACTCCAATTAGAATACCCAAGATAATGCCACTCCATCTCCAGCCAGGGAAATCGAAATACCAGGCTCCTAACTCTGCCACAATTAAACTACCAAGAAGGCCAAAAGCTGCCCCTTCAACGGTTTTCTTTGGACTAATCTCTGATAATTTGGTACGGCCAAAAATCTTGCCCATAAAATATGCTCCAATATCTGCTGCCCAAATGCAGGCCATGACGAGAAAAGTGAGAATCAGCGCGGTGGGAAATTCATGGAAATCTGTCCAAGAATTAGGCCAATAGCCATCTAAAGGTAAATTGGGAATCGAGTTGTTGTTGGGTAGGCTAACTCTTAGGCGAACCCAATAGGTCGGAAGATAACCACAATAAAATAATCCGAGAATCGAACTAGAAATATCGGCGATCGTGGCCATTTTGGGTTGGAATAATAAGTAAAAACAAATAATTGTGCCGCCAAGACAAAACATGGCATCGGTAATGTTGGGCGTGATGGTCGAGCTAATCAAGAGGAGTTGGGAGACAACAAAAGTAGTCTTCGCAGCAGGTTCGATGCCTGTAGCTCGGACTAAACGAAAATATTCAATCTGTGCCAGAAAAATTAGAATCCCAATGGCGACAGAAAAATACCAGCCGCCTAAAATAATCATCCCCAAGGCAAGGGTGATCGCTACTATAGCACTTAGAATACGATTCCAGGACATAACTATCTTGTCACAGGTCTAGAGAAATTAAATCTTGGTTAAGACAACCATTCAAAAGATTAACAAATTACGCCTGAAACTCATAATTGTATGACTCAAGAAAATTAGCTTCGACGCACACAAATAATATAGATCAGACGTATGATGAATAATTGTTCTTGATATCAATACTAAATGAATGATCTCTTAATTAATGTCGCAGGATGGATTCCTGCTATCGTTTTGCCCATCGCAACTATATCTCAACTCACCAAAATAGTTCAGGAAAAAACTGCCGCAGGAGTTAGTTTAATCACTTGGTTTCTTTTTGGCATAGCCAATATTGGACTGTATCTGTTTACGGAAAAATATTTAGCGCTGCAATCTCTCGTGGGGCTTCTGGGAACTGCAATTTTGGATTTCGCGATCGTGGGAGTAGCCCTTGGATATCGTAAGCAAGAATCAGACTCAGCAGAGTTGCCAGAAAAGCTTAATATAGAAAGTAACTAGAAGATTTGATGCAACTAAAAAAAACGACTTGGATTTTGATGATCACTGCTTTGGTGCTTAGCGGTTGGGTTGCTTTGTCTGGGGAGTTCCAAAAAAGACAGGAAATAAAGAATAGCGCGGCACAAAAAATTTTTAATGTGGAAGAAGATCAGATCCGAAAAATTATGATTAACCAAAAGGATCTAACCCTAGAATTTGAGGCAATCTTAGATCAAGAAAATTCTTGGTCAATGGTGCAACCAGAAAAAACCTTGGCAGATGATGCCGCTATTTCCTTCCTGACAGAGCTATTAGTTAGTGGTACTAGCGATCGCGTTATTACTCTTAACCACAATTCTTTAGCTGAATATGGTTTAGATCAACCGATCGCAACCATTACCTTTGTCACAACTGATGGCAAAACTCACAAAATAAGGCTGGGTAAATCGACAATTGGCGATCGCTTTATTTATGCCCAAATTTTTGACCAGACTAAAGCAAATAATAGCCTGCTCTTAGTTTCCAAGAATTGGCAATATGCCGTAGACAGAGACTATCAAGAATGGAAAAGAGAAATTGATTAACTTTAAATTAATTCTTGGTTTGAGTTCAAAAAACTTTGGTTAACTTAAAAGTTAAGGATGTTACAAAAGTGAAATGACCATGGATGAAATTATGGATATTCCAGATCCCTTAACTGGAGCTTGCCCCCTACAATCTCTAAACGATACACCAGGCGATCTTCTAACAGGAAGCCTTACCCTAGTCCCCACCGATCCGCCAAACATTTTAGAAGTTACGGGTCAAGGGATTATCTCTGTGCCCACTACTACAGCGCAGATTCAATTAGGTATTGAAGTTGAAGGAGATACCGCATCTCAAGTCCAACAAGAAATCGCTCAACTTTCCTCGGCAGTAGTTGAGCAACTCAATACACTCGGAGTCGATGATCTGCAAACCATTAGTATTAGCCTCAGACCAAATCTACAATTTAATCAAGGCCAAAGTACAGTAGTTGGCTTCACTGGAACCAATGTTCTACAGTTTGAAGTTCCTACCGAGCAAGCAGGAGCTACCATTGATGCGGCAATCCAAGCAGGAGCCAACTTAATCCAAAACATTAGCTTTATTGCCCCGGATGAAGCTATAAATCAAGCTCGTATCGATGCTATTGCTTTGGCAATCCAAGATGCTCAAGATCAAGCTAATTCAGTCTTTGATACCCTTGACCTACAAGCTCTAGAAATAACCGATATTGATATTTTAGGCGTCAGTAATCCTCCATCAAGCTCGCCCTTTGTCGATTTCGAGGCTGTTGCCTTCTCCGTATCAACTCCGATTCTTGGTGGAGATCAAGATGTAATTGCTAGTGTTGCGCTTGATATTAACTATATTTAGTTTTTTGCTAATGACTAATTACTAATGGCTAATGGCTAATCACGTTGCTCAAGCTGTCTTTCACAAATTCCGAGAATTACCATAACTCAATCTATAAATACTAAAGAGCAGCTATATGCTAATAGCCGCTCTTGAAAACGGGCGAGAAGGGATTCGAACCCCTGACACCGTAGTCCGTAGCCACGTGCTCTAGTCCACTGAGCTACACGCCCTTGCTTGTTTGATTAACTTGAACTAAATTAACCTAACGAAGACTAATAGTAGCACAGCAGAATCCAACAATGCAAGTTAAAAAATCTCTTTCCCACCTTAATGCTCAGGGCGAAGCCCAAATGGTTGATGTTTCCGAGAAACAGGTAACTCGTCGCCAGGCAGTGGCAGAGGGTAAAGTCAAAATGTCACTCTCTACTCTAGAAGCTATTGAAACCGGAAATGCGCCCAAAGGTGATGTTTTGGGAACGGCAAAAATTGCCGGCATTATGGCAGCGAAAAAGACTGCGGATTTGATTCCCCTTTGTCATCCCTTGCCTTTAAAAAAAATTGAGGTCAATCTACAATGCGATCGCGAGTTACCAGGCTATATCATTCGGGCCACGGTCACCACTAAATCCGAAACGGGAGTAGAAATGGAAGCTCTCACCGCAGTTTCTGTCACCGCATTAACACTTTACGATATGGCAAAAGCTTTAGAAAAATCTATGAGCATTGATTCGATTTATCTGATTAGTAAAACTGGAGGTAAATCAGGTGATTATCGCGCGGAGTAAATTAATACCTGAGTTTTGGCCCTGGTTAAAGCAGTATATTGTAATTTCTGGCGATCGCTACAACCTCGCATGTCAGCAATATCTAAAAATACATAATTAATCGTACTTCCCTGAGCCTTATGGGTAGTCAGAGCATAGGCATATCCCACATCGTCAAACAGCCGAGACAGATCATAATAATATTGCCATTGTTTTTTGCCTGCCAGATCTTTCACCTGTGCTCGATAAATATTTTTACTATCATTATGCAGCACAGATAGGGTTTGAGTGCTGCCTTGATCTGGCTGAACTTCCAACTTCCAATATTGATAAACTTGGCCTTGGAACAGCATTTCGGATAATTCTCCGGCCTTAATCACCGTAGCTTCCTCAGAATTATTAATCGCAATGCGCCATTTATTTTTGCCCTTTTGCCCTGGTTTGACTCGAAACAGTGGTTTTCTGGCGATTAACCTATCTCCTGGTAAATAATCGGGGGCATCGGCTCCCCATAATTTGTTGCGGACAAATTTATTTAAAGATTCAACAGTTTTGTTTCTCCAAGCTAAAAATCTGATATGGTCAGAATTCTGTTTGAATTGCTCAGTCTCAAAAAGAGAGATGGCTTTGTCCAACCATTGGGATTGGGATAAACAAACAATACTTTGATCTCTCGTAGTCGAGAAGGGATAAAGAATCCGCGCGTATTTAGGATCACTCCGAATTGATTCTGCTACTTTTGCCAATGCGCCATCATAACGAACTACCTTGGTTAAAGTTGCCGATTGTTGAATTAATTCCGAACTACTGACAATGGGTTCTTTTTCGCCCACAGGTGGTAGTTGAGCGGCATCCCCGACAAAAACAACCTGAGAAAACAGAGAACTATTAACTTCATGGACAATATCTTTGAAGTTAGCTTGATTGACCATAGAAAACTCGTCAATAATAATTACGCCATAGCCCGACCAATCTAGATCTCCCTGGGAAATAAAGAGTTCTTTGCCCGTTTCTTCATCTAGTTCTGGTTGTTGGCCTAAAAGTTGGGCTACTGTTTTGACTTCAAGATCTAAGCCTTCAGTTGCTGCTAAATGAACTAAACTTTTGGCGGCTTTATTGGTGGGGCAAGCGGCGACAAAGTTAATCTTATTTGATTGTAGCCATTGAATATATTGAGTAATGAGAAAGGTTTTTCCTGTACCCGCATAGCCAGTTAGTCGAAAGAATTTGTCATTGCTACGGGTAAATTTTTTCAGTTGCTCTAGGGCTGTTTCTTGATCGGTCGTGAGTTGATTTGGTTCTTCTTGTGGAATAGCTGATTGATCTTTTTGTGATATTGCTGGGTTCTGAAGACCAGCCTTTTGTAGAAGATCTGACAAGGAATCGATTTCTCCGGTGAGTAAAAGATTAGCAAACAGCTTTACTTCCTCAAGGATATCTGAAGGAACTTCGATTACTTCTTTGTTGGTACTTTTGTTGTCCATGACAATTATTTTATTATAAGTACCAATTAAATTTAATTAACCTTTTACCTTTTGCCTTTTACCTGAACCTCACTTGTGAATTTAATTTTGCACTAGTACTTAGTTGCCAAAACAATAGCGATCGCAAATTACAACGCGATCGCTCTTAAAAATAATCAATATGAAATTTTACCCAGACTTTAAAACTTATTAAGATCAATACCAGCTTCATTTGCCATAGCCTGAATGCCTTTTTTCTCTAGAGTTTTAATAGCTTTTGTCGAGATATGTAATCTTACCCAACGATTACCTTCGGGCCACCAAACACGCTTCCATTGCAAATTAGCATGTTGTAATCTTTTTGTCCGACGGTGGGAGTGAGAAATAGCAAAAGCATTGTTAGCTTTTTTGCCTGTTAATTGACATTTGCGAGACACAGTTAATCCTCCGATCTTATTCACAGCCTCCTATTGTAACACTAAGAATCGTCAGGAATAAATGCGAATGAATTCTAAAGGTAAACCATCGCTATCGGCAATAAACATCACTTCATAAACGCGATCGCCGATCTGTTGTTGTCTCGGTTCTAGCAAAATCTTCAACGGGTTTACTAAATCAGAATTTTCTTGTGCTGCGGTATCAAATTTAGTTTGTAACTTTCCTAACCAATTGGGTAAATTGTCGGTGAGATCAGTAATATTAAACGATAGGTGATAATAACCAACATAATGTTCATCATCAAAAACATCTGGAGCAGGTTTAGGTTGAGGAATTTCTATTAGTTCGATTCTGCCACCTAAGCCTTCGAGCCAACAGGCAAGGGTGAATCCTGTGGTAAATCGCTCCTTCACGACAAAACCTAGTAATTCATAAAACGCGATCGCACGATAAATATTAGCCGTACGAATCGAAGCATGATGAAACATAAGAAATTCCGCAGACCTGTTTAATCAAAAAGAAAACGATAGGGATAATGACGAGGTTTTCCTGGTTCTGTCTCCAATCGAAAATTAATAATATTCCAATATGGTTCCTCATCAGATTCTTCGCTAAACAATACGGGCAAACCATAAAGTTGAGGATTTTGGGGCTTGTCTACTTTTTGCCAAGGCTGATGACGCTCAAGATAAGAACTAACTAAATCTTTATAACGATGGGCAATAATAATTTTTGTCGCTCGAAAACCTTCTGTATAGAGTCTATCCAAAGCTTCATGGATTTCAAAACGAATACCATCAGGATGAGTATGTTGACGGTACCATTTCTCTTCCCAAAGTCGCCAGGATCTTCCCGACGGTAAATGGACTAACTCTTCTGTTTTCGGATCAGCTTCAAAAGCTCCATGACGCGAGCAAATATAGCTATCGGTGAGGGTGATGGCAGCAATTTTTTGGCGACAATGGGGGCATTTAATTTCTGCCCCAAATATAGGATATTGTAAACTTAGATTCATTATATAAATACATTTTTTTCTACCATACAACATCCACTCTAAATCGCTTGACTGTTATTAATGAAGATTCTTTAGTTAATTTACTAATTTGTTTCGCCATGAGTAAATCTTTGACTTCTAAGCCAAATTGTTCTGTTCCCGATTTATCTGCCGCTGCTTTTGTTGCTGATAGTGCAACGGTGCTTGGAGATGTCTCTGTGGGGATTGGTTCTAATATTTGGTACAGTGCTGTAGTGCGTGCTGATATCGAAAAAATTATCATTGGCGAATATACCAATATCCAAGATGGTGCAGTTTTACATGGTGATCCTGGTTTCCCCACAGTTT
Organism: Cyanobacteria bacterium P01_F01_bin.143; assembly: GCA_039190385.1. Classification (GTDB taxonomy): domain Bacteria; phylum Cyanobacteriota; class Cyanobacteriia; order Cyanobacteriales; family Xenococcaceae; genus Xenococcus. The sequence continues at coordinate 9,225 of JBCCYD010000068.1, forward strand.
TAGAGGATTATGTCACCATTGGTCATCAAGCTGTTGTTCATTCGGCTTATGTGGAAAAGGGTTGTTTGATTGGGATTGGGGCGGTGGTGTTAAATGGTGTGAGAGTGGGGGCAGGAAGCATTATCGGCGCGGGCTGTATTGTGACAAAAGATGTTCCAGCGCGATCGCTGATGGTGGGAATTCCTGCAAAAAAAATTCGCGATGTCACCGAGGAAAAAGCTCAAGAACTTATCGAACATGCCCAACATTATTATGAGTTGGCCTTAGCTCACGCTAAAAGAACTAAGAATTGCACTTAAAACCTGACAAAAAAAATACCAGCGAATTAATCGCTGGCTTCTTTAGTTGTTGTTGTTGTTGTTTTAATTACTGGAATAATCTTAGCTATGCGTTCCCAAACTCACAACGATAAGATGCTTTCCTACTTAAGAATTGTAACAGAATATACGAGACTAATGTAAAAAAAAGTTAAAAATATCAATTATTTCTATGAAAATACGATAGGGATTTTTAGCTTATATTCAACATTATATTTGTCTTTACAGCCTTTTTTAGTTTTTTTGTACTAATAGAAAAGAATTATCCATCAGATTATGGACTCCGAATAAGAATAATTACTCAGTTGAGTATATGATGAAATGCTTTTGACGTTACAATTTTTAACAAACATTTACATATTCAATGAATTATCATGAAAACAGCTTTAGTTACAGGTGCATCGAAAGGAATTGGTGCCGAATTTGCTCGACAGCTAGCAGCGCAAAAAGTAAATCTGGTTTTAGTTGCTCGTTCAGAAGATAAGCTACAGGAATTGGCGGAGCAATTAGAATCGGAATATGGCATTCGAGCTTATGCGATCGCGCAAGATTTGACGTTACCACAAGCAGGCTCGATTATTGCCGAGAAAATTGAGCATCAAGAATTAGACATCGATTTATTAGTGAACAATGCTGGATTTGGCGATTATGGATTATTCAGCGATCGCCCTTTAGCCAAGCAAATGTCGATGATTCAACTAAACATCAATGTTTTAGTTGAGTTGACAAGCTTATTCTTACCAGCAATGCAACGCCGAGGAGAAGGGGGAATCATCAATATTTCTTCGATCGCGGGATTTCAGCCTATACCTAAAATGTCAGTTTACGCAGCCACCAAAGCCTTTGTACTCAACTTTACTGAAGCCCTCTGGGCAGAAAACAAAGATACAGGAGTGAAGATTTTAGCCGTTTGTCCTGGTCCCACAGAATCGGAATTTTTTAAAGCTGCTGAATTTCCTGACTCAATGATGGAGAAAAACCAAAACACCATGAAATTAACCTCGAATACGGTAGTAGTAGCGGATGCTCTCAAAGCATTGGCAAGTAAACAGTCTAATATTGTAACTGGGGGTTTAGTCAATCAGTTTATTGTCAATCTACCAAGATTTATGCCTCGGGATTTATTGGTAAAACAAATAGCAAAAATGTTTTAGATTGCTATCAATTAAATTATGATAATAAAAAAACTTAAAAAGACCATAGAAGATAATCTAAAAATCCTCTATGGTCTCTCTAAAAGCTATGGATAGCTTACGGATTTGGGGTCAAATAAGTTAGTAAAAATAAATTCTTACTTATTACTTATTACTTATTACTTATTACTTATTACTCAAGTAAGGGACTACATCATGCCCATGCCGCCCATGCCGCCCATGCCACCCATGCCGCCCATGCCGCCCATGCCGCCCATGCCACCACCAGGAGGCATTGCAGCTTCGGGTTCGGGCTTCTCGACAACTAGAGCTTCGGTGGTTAGGACCATACCAGCGATTGAGGCCGCATTTTGCACAGCGGAGCGAACTACTTTTGCAGGATCAACAACACCGCTTTCGATCATGTCAACGAATTCTGCGGTTAGGGCATTGTAACCAAAATTAAATTCTGTTTCTTTGACTTTCTCCACAATCACGGTTCCTTCTACACCAGCATTATCAGCAATCTGACGTAGAGGTCTTTCTAAAGCTTTAGCGAAAATATCCGCAGCAACTTTTTCTTCGTCGTTAGTGAGTTGGGGTTTGTAGTCAATAACTTTTTGTGCCAAATAGATTAGGGTAGAGCCACCACCAGGAACAATTCCTTCGTCAACTGCTGCTTTAGTCGCATTTAGCGCGTCTTCAATGCGAAGTTTGCGATCTTTAAGCTCAGTTTCTGTTGCCGCACCTACTTTAATTACAGCAACTCCACCAGCTAGTTTGGCAATTCTTTCTTGAAGTTTTTCTGAATCGTATTCGGAATCAGTTTCAGCCAGTTGTTTGCGTAGTTGCTCAACTCGTTTTTGGATTTCATCAGGTTTTCCAGCTCCAGAAACGATAGTTGTATTTTCTTTGTCGATGGTAACCTTAGTCGCATTACCTAGCATTTCGACTTCTACTGTTTCTAGGTTGAGACCAACTTCTTCGGAGATGAGCTGACCACCAGTAAGAATTGCGATATCTTGCAACATTTGCTTACGGCGATCGCCAAATCCTGGAGCTTTAATCGCAGCAACATTCAACACACCACGAGCTTTGTTAACTACAAGAGTTGCTAGGGCTTCACCTTCAACATCTTCAGCAATGATTAGTAAGGGTTGACCACCACGAGCTACTTTTTCGAGTAGAGTAACAAGATCTGAGATGGCACTAATTTTTTTATCAGTAATTAAAATAACAGGATTATCAAAATCAACAATCTGTCTTTCTTGATCGGTGACAAAATAAGGAGAGACATAACCGCGATCGATTTGCATCCCTTCTACCACATCAAGTTCGGTAGCCAAGGATTTCGATTCTTCAACAGTTATCACACCATCTTTGGTCACCTTTTCCATTGCTTCGGCGATGATATTGCCGACTTCTTCGTCGTTACCAGAAGATACAGTTGCTACTTGAGCGATCGCGTCTCCAGAAACAGGTTTGGCGGCAGTACCAATTTCTTCAACTAAATAATTAGTAATTTTATCTAGACCTCTTTTCAGAGCAACAGGATTCGCTCCTGCCGCCACATTTTTGAGTCCTTCTTGAATTAATGCCTGAGCAATGACAGTCGCAGTGGTTGTCCCATCTCCTGCATTATCCTTAGTTTTGGAAGCCACTTCCTGGATTAATTTGGCTCCAGTATTTTCCAAGGGATCTTCTAATTCAACTTCTTTGGCAACTGTAATCCCATCGTTGACAATCTGGGGTGCGCCAAATTTCTTCTCTAATAAAACGTTACGACCTTTAGGGCCGAGAGTGATCTTAACTGCATCAGCTAGAGCGTTAACTCCTTTTTCTAATGCTTTTCTTGAATTTTCGTTAAATGAAACAATCTTTGACATAGAGCTTGTCGGTATTAGATCTTAAGTTTCCATTTGCAAATTTAGCACTCTTGTGGGGAGAGTGCTAAATTTCTTTAGTACGGTAAACCACACTGACTAGCTGCTTGCCATCGCGTAACTAATTTAGCTAAATTAGCACTCGTACGGGGAGAGTGCTAACTCTTGAACTTCAAGCAGCATTCTTGCCTAATTTAATTGAATTAAACTCGAACTTATTTCTCAATTTAAGAGGATTTTCTATGGCAGCTATTAGCATTAATGTATCTACTGTAAAACCTTTAGGCGATCGCGTTTTCATCAAAGTTAGCGCATCTGAAGAAAAAACCGCCGGTGGTCTTTATTTACCCGATACAGCAAAAGAAAAGCCCCAAGTAGGTGAAGTTGCAGCAGTAGGCCCTGGTAGGCGCAACGAAGACGGTAGCTTTACAGCTTTGGAAGTAAAAGTTGGCGATAAAGTTCTTTATTCCAAATATGCTGGTACCGACATCAAACTTGGTGGTGATGAGTATGTCCTACTTTCTGAAAAAGACATTCTTGCTTCGGTTAGCTAATTGCTAATAGCTAATGGCTAATTGTTTTTTTGTTGTCTAGTAGTAAATATTTAAGGAAGATCAAATTTCATGGCAAAATCGATTATTTATAACGACGAAGCGCGTCGTGCATTGGAAAAAGGGATTGATCTGTTGGCCGAAGCAGTAGCAGTTACTCTAGGCCCCAAAGGACGCAATGTAGTTCTAGAGAAGAAATTTGGCGCACCCCAAATTGTCAACGATGGGGTGACAATTGCCAAAGAAATTGAATTAGAAGATCATATCGAGAATACTGGCGTATCCTTAATTCGTCAAGCAGCGTCAAAAACTAACGATGTTGCGGGTGATGGTACTACCACTGCAACTGTACTAGCTCACGCGATCGTTAAAGAAGGTTTACGCAATGTGGCTGCGGGTGCTAATCCCATCGCTCTAAAACGTGGTATCGATAAAGCGACTGATTATTTGGTTGGCAAAATCAAAGATCATGCTCAGACTGTAGCTGATTCTAAAGCGATCGCTCAAGTAGGAACTATTTCTGCGGGTAACGACGAAGAAGTCGGAACTATGATCTCCGAGGCCATGGATAAAGTTGGTAAAGAAGGAGTTATCTCTCTAGAAGAAGGTAAATCCATGACTACCGAATTGGAAATCACCGAAGGGATGCGTTTCGATAAAGGATATATTTCTCCTTACTTCGTAACTGATACTGAACGCATGGAAGCAGTATTAGAAGAGCCCTTTATCCTCATTACTGATAAGAAAATTGCTTTAGTTCAAGATCTTGTTCCCATTCTTGAGCAAGTAGCTCGTCAAGGTAAAACGCTTTTAATCTTGGCTGAAGATATTGAAAAAGAAGCTTTGGCTACTTTGGTAGTTAATCGTCTTCGTGGTGTTCTTAATGTAGCAGCTGTTAAAGCCCCTGGGTTTGGCGATCGCCGTAAGCAAATGCTGGAAGATATTGCCATCCTTACTGGTGGACAAGTAATCTCCGAAGATGCTGGCTTGAAACTTGAAAGTGCCAAAATCGAAATGTTGGGTACTGCTCGTCGCATCAACATCACTAAAGACAGCACAACCATCGTTGCGGAAGGTAATGAAGCAGCAGTGAAAACTCGTTGCGATCTATTGCGTCGTCAAATTGAAGAATCTGAATCTTCCTACGACCAAGAAAAACTTCAAGAGCGTCTAGCTAAACTTAGTGGTGGTGTTGCAGTAGTTAAAGTTGGTGCTGCGACCGAAACTGAAATGAAAGATCGTAAACTACGCCTGGAAGATGCTATCAACGCAACTAAAGCAGCTGTAGAAGAAGGTATTGTTCCTGGTGGCGGTACTACTCTGGCTCACCTAACTCCTGTCTTGGAAGAATGGGCAACTAGCAATCTTAAAGACGAAGCTTTAACTGGTGCTTTGATCGTATCCCGTGCCTTAACTTCTCCTCTAAGAAGAATTGCGGAAAATGCAGGTCAGAATGGTGCTGTAATTTCCGAGCGCGTTAAAGAGAAAGACTTTAATGTGGGTTATAACGCTGCTTCTAACGAATTCGTTGATATGTTTGAAGCTGGTATTGTTGACCCTGCAAAAGTTACTCGCTCTGCGTTGCAAAATGCGGCGTCCATCGCAGGCATGGTTTTAACTACTGAATGTATTATCGTAGACAAACCTGAAAAAGATGCTGCTTCTGCTGCTCCTGGCGGTGATTTTGATTATTAATTTGCTAATTGCTAATTGATAGTAGCTCTAATAATTTTTAATATTTCCCCATCCTTAGCGATTTAAAAATGTTTAATGAAACTTAAGGTGGGGACTTTTAGATCTTGAAATACTAGTTTTCCAGGTAACTTATAATATGAATTTAGAGATCTAACTTGCTTTTGAAAGTATTCTGGACTTCATTTTACTTCGAGATATCTTCACCGTTAAAATAATTGATAAATGTGGACAATTAATTCATACAATATTTTTGCTCTGAGAACACCAGGTGGCGATCGCTTTACTGAGTTTGTTGATGCTCTCATTAGAGCTGAAGCATATGTTCAAGGAGTTCCATTATCAGAGATATCTACTAACCTAAGGACGAATCTCGGAGATGGTGGTGTTGATACTGAAGTAAAACAGGATATGCTTCATGATAATACTGGATGGTTCAATGTTCCAACATGTTGGCAGTATAAAGCAACAACATTTGCTGGTATTTATTCAAGTAATCTTATAAAAGAAATAAATAAGTCATATTCCACTGAACTTATTAAAAAAGGCTATGGATATCGCTTTTGTATTTGTGATGATTTAACTCCAGAAAAAAAAGCGAGTGGAAAGAGGTTTTAGATAAGGAAACGATTAAAATAAATCCTCAAGCACCTTTATCAGAAGTAATTACAGCATCTGATTTAGCTGATTGGGCAGGTCGATATCCTGCCATAGTAGTTAGATTTTTCAAACCTGCTCTCATTAATTCTCTTTCCTATGAAGATTGGGGAGAAGAGATTCGTTATCTAACTGAGAAATATGTCGAAATTAAAATATGGGTTTACATTAAACAAAGACTTATTACACATCTCAACTTTGATCTTTCTTGTCAAAATACTGTTTTTTCTCTTCAAGGAGAAGCTGGAGTAGGAAAAACTAGATTTGTCTATGAAACTTTAGCCAATCTTGAAGGTGCAAGTAACTTAGTTCTTTATGCTATAGATGAAGAAGCCTTAGAAATCGTTTATCCATTCATTCGTGATAAATCTGCAAAATTAATTTTAGTAGTTGATGAATGCTTACTTGAAACAAAACAAGAACTTAAAAATCGTCTTAGAAAAGTAAACAATAGAATTAGAGTAGTTTGTATTGATAATTCCGGAGAAAAAATAGATACACTTCAAGATATTTGGCTAGAAAGTATACCAGAAGAAGATGTTAATACTATTCTAAAGAAGAACTTTTCAAAGGTTCCAGCTGATCGTCGTCGTGCATATGTAAGTTTGTCTCGTGGTTTTATTCGACTAGCAGCCGATCTTTGTAATCAAGATGCTGAAATTGCGGCTAGAGGAAATATTCGCTCTGTTCTAACTGAACCAAGAGAATATCTGATAAATCGCTTAAGTAAAGAAGAATTGCGAATTGTTGAAGCCCTGTCTCTGTTTCAAAAAGTAGGATATCGTGACGAAGTCAAAGAAGAACTTGATCTTTTATGTGAATTTCTCAAATTAGATAGAAATAATGTTTTGAAAATTGCTCAAAGACTAAAAGATGTTCCTGGATATGTTGCCTTTGTTGGAAGATATCTTTACATTACTCCTGCAATTATTGCTACAGTTTCCTTTGAAGGAGCATGGAATAGATGGAGGCAGTATGATACACCTAATTTTTTAGACAATATTCCTCAACCACTTCTAGATGCATTTTTGCATCGCGTATCTACAAGTAGTTCTGAGGAGGTACGCCGTATTGTCGGTGACTTTTTTCAACGTTGGGTTGCCCAACTTCAACCGATTGATTTAATAGACAAAGCTAAAGTAGAAAAGTTTATAGTTTTAATCGAAATCAATCCTCAAGTTTATTTACCTCAATTAGCTAATCTAGTTCAAAGAGCTTCTAGGGAAGAACTTTTACAAGTAACTGGAGGATTCATGAATTCCACAGGGACAAGAGGTCCCCTAGTTTGGTTAGCGGAAAAAATGGCTGCCTTTCCAGAATTTTTTAGTGATGCAGAAACAATCCTCTGGGAACTAGCTCTTACGGAAACAGAATCTAACATAGCCAATAACGCAACCAATGTTTGGCAAGAACTTTTTCGAATTTTCTTATCAGGGACAGCCGTGCCTTTTGCTGAAAGAATTGATTTATTAGAACAAAGGTTATTTACAGAAGATTTAGAACAAATAAATTTAGCCTTAGAATGCTTAAAAGAAGCCTTTGTTACTGAAGGTTCACGTGTATTAGGCTCATCTGTTGTTGCAGGGCGAATTACGCCTGAAGATTGGCAACCTCAAAGTCAGCAAGAACTGAAAGAATGTTTAGATAAATCGTTCTCTGTTTTATGCAAAGCTGCCAAGAGTAATATTCATATGCTTCAAACTGGTGCACTGGATATTGCCATAGAGCTGATGCCTACTCTTTTAGCTAATGACTATTTAGCTCAATTGAAATCTCTTTTCTCAGAGGATAATTTAGATCAAGAAACTTTAATCTCATTAGTACAAAGTTTAGAGAATTTTTTGGGTTTCCAACCAGATCCTTCCGGAGAAATCAAACAATGGTTACAAAGTCTGACGCCTCAAGATTTTCATGGAAGATTAATCCAAGCTATTTGTAAAGTATCTTGGAGCTACTATGATTCAGAAGGTCGAGAAAATTGGAAACAAGAAATTAATAATCTTGCCCAACAGCTTTATCAAGATCTAGAGTTGCTGAAGTCTGAGATGCATTACCTCGTTTCTCCTAAAGCAATTAGAGTGGCAGAACTGGGAAGCGCGATAGGAGAATATGATAACGACGCAGTTTGCTTAGATATAATTATGGAATCAGTTTCAAAAACACAAGAAACTGGTTTAGCAAGAGGATACATAATAGGCTTACTCAGCAATCATCCTGAACACAGTATTGTAGTAAATAAATGGATCGATAAATTTGAAACTCAAACACCAACAATAGCTTATGAATTGTCTAGAGCTGGAGGAAATATTACTAAGGCGGTAGAAAGAGCCTTAAAGCTTGTCGATAAAGGTTCTCTTGATTTAGAATATCTTGGAGGTTTTTTTCCCGGCTCACTTCCTGTAGAAGAATTTTACGAAATTCTCAAAAGGTTAGTCAATTCGGCAGTAGAAGATAACAATCCATCCTCTATTCAAACAGTAATAAGATTAATTTCCCGTCGCTTACATATAGACCAAGGAAAAGGCAATAGCTCTATTTTAGAAGAAGCGAATATTCAAAACTTAGTTTGGCAATTTCTTAAAACTACTGCGAAATATATTAGAAGAGAAGAATATGATTGGGAAATAATTCTACAAAGTATCATCAAATTTGATGTCAACAAAGCAGTAGAAATTGCTAGTTTGGCTATCTTGAGTAAAAATAGTGACCAAAGGATTATTGCAGAACAAATTTTAGTTGATCTTGCCAAATCTCATCCTAATTTAGTCATGCAAAGCGTAGGAGACATTATTCTTGATGATGAGTGTGGATGGCATTTTGAGGTCGAAAAGTATCGCTTTTTAATCCAAAATCTACCTCTTGAAGCGATGAAGCAATGGCTTAAGTCAGTTGGGGTTTTAGGAGCTAGAAGAATTGTTAAACAACTTTCTCTTCCGTACCTAGATGAAGATAAGAACCCTGTTATTCCCCCATTGACAGAGTTTGTTTTGTCAGAATTTGAGGATGATGAGGACGTATTTAGAAAATTTTGTATTAGCTCCCATAACCTTCAAATGTATTCAGGTGATATAGCATTACAAAAAACTAAAGAAGCTGAAATAGCTAGAGATTTTCTTGATCATCCATTAAAAAGAATTAGAGAATGGGCAATTGATGAAATTGAACGTTGTCAGCAGGAGGCTCAGTATTGGACTCAAATAGATGAAGAGAGCAAAATAAGTTGAGAAAACTGACATCATTTTTAATTGGGGGATGGCAACGATTCGTGAATTTTACTCCCATATCCCCCTCAAACCTTTTGTAGGCAATGCTTTCAGCCTTCAAGTATATCGACAAAACTTTTGAACAGACCAAAAAACCTCAAAATTAAGTTCGCTCGTTGTTTGTTTCTACTATAAAAACACTGCCTAGTTTAGCTTCATTTCGGCAATGTATACTAAAAGTAGGTACGCAAGCATGAGGTTTTGACCTATGCTACAAACAACTGTTCAAGGTTCATTTTCGGCAAAGTTATCTTCATCAAATCATCCTCCAGTCAAAC
>JBCCYD010000069.1:0-18781 GCA_039190385.1 Cyanobacteria bacterium P01_F01_bin.143
CTCAAAATTCAACAATACGGAGATAATAAAAATCTTCTATGAAATTATCAAATTGCTCAAAATGTTCTCTTTAACCCTTTCCTGCCAATCTCATCTCAAAAGTATGAGGTAGCCCTGAGTAGATAATGTTAATGTTCCCTATTATCCCCAATTTGGCTTTGTCAAAATTGCCTTTACTCATGCTTTTCGTCATTTACTATTAGGTTCAGATTATGAAAATGCCATCGCAGAAACTCTATTAGGTGGTGGGGATACTGATACTAATGCATGTATTGTAGGTGGCTTAATTGGTGCAGCAGTAGGGGTTGGGGATATTCCTGAAAATATGCGTCATGCAGTTTTAAATTGTGACACCACTAAGGGAAAACATCCTCGTCCTGATTTTCTTCATCCTCGACAAATTGAAGAATTAATTCCTAGATTGATCAAAATATAACTTTACGTTCTCATGGATTTAAAAATACCAGAATTATCTTTAGTACTGCTCATTGGCGCATCAGGCTCAGGTAAAAGTACCTTTGCTAGAAAACATTTTAAGAAACATGAAATAGTATCTTCTGATGAATGTCGGGGAATTGTATCCAATGACGAAAACAATCAGAGCGCTACCAAAGATGCCTTTGATTTGTTACATTACATCGTTGGTAAACGTTTGAAAAATGGATTGCTCACAGTTATTGATGCTACCAATGTGCAAAAAGAAGCAAGAAGATCTCTGATCCAATTAGCCAGAGAATATCATACATTACCAGTTGCGATCGCGCTTGATATTTCACAAGAAATATGCGAAACCAGAAATATAGAACGCCCCGATAGGAATTTTGGCAATTATGTAATTCGTCAGCAAAAACAACAGCTTAAACGTTCTTTGAGGGGATTGAAAAGAGAAGGATTTAGAAAACTACATATCTTAAAATCTGTCGAAGAAATTGACAGTATAACCAATATTATTCGAGAAAAACTTTACAACGATAAAAAAGATATTACTGGCCCTTTCGATATTATTGGCGATATTCATGGTTGCTATGACGAAGCCGTAGACCTCATCCAAAAGCTGGGCTATACAATCAGCACAGTAGCAGATAACGGTAGAAATTTTGGCATTGCAGTTGCCCATCCTGAAAATAGGAAAATTATCTTTCTCGGAGACTTGGTTGACAGAGGTTATAACTCTCCCACCGTTTTAAAACTTGTCATGAGCATGGTTCGTAGTGGCGTGGCCTTTTGTGTTCCTGGTAACCATGAGATTAAATTACAAAAGAAACTTAATGGCAAGAATGTAAATCTTAAACATGGACTGGCCGAAACCTTAGAACAGCTCGATAAAGAATCACCAGAATTCATCACCGAAGTCAAAGAATTCCTTTACAGCCTCATTAGTCATTACGTATTTGATCATGGCAAACTAGTCGTAGCCCATGCAGGAATCAAAGAAGAAATGCAAGGCAGAGGTTCAGGAGTTGTGCGAGCCTTCTGTTTGTATGGAGAAACTACAGGAGAAATTGACGAATTCGGGTTACCCGTGCGCTATAACTGGGCTGCTGAATATCGAGGAAAAGCTAAGGTTGTTTACGGACATACTCCTGTTCCTGAAGCAGAATGGCTTAACAAAACGATAGATATCGATACTGGTTGTGTGTTTGGGGGGAAGTTAACAGCATTACGTTATCCAGAAGAGGAATTAGTTTCTGTTTTTTTGGAACATCCTACCCAAGCTATTAATTACTACAAAAAAAGAGGTATTAACAAGGTAATATGTGAAGAAAAACATATGGGTTCTCGTGCTGTTCTCGTAATCTGTAAAGATGAAAATGTTGCATTAACAAGATTTGGGATTTCTCAGGGCGGGAGAGGAATTTGCTATACGAGAACGGGAAGAAATTTCTTTAACAACTCTACAATAGAAAAGGAGTTCTTAGACAGAATTGTAACAGCATTAACCAAATCTCAATTTTGGTCAAAACATAATACGGATTGGGTATGTTTGGATGCTGAACTCATGCCTTGGTCGGCAAAAGCACAAGCCTTAATTAGAGAACAATATGCAGCTGTCGGTGCATCAGCAAGTAATTCTCTAACAGAAGTGGAATTAGCATTACAAAAAGCTACCGATAGAGGTATTGTCGGGACAAAAGAATTGCTAGAAAAATTTAGTTATAAAAGAACAGCTGTTTCTAAGTTTATAGAAACTTATCGCAATTACTGTTGGGAAGTGAACTCAGTGGAAGATTATAAACTAGCGCCTTTTCATATTTTGGCAACTGAAGGCACAGTTCATACAGATAAAAATAATCAATGGCATATGGACAATATTAAAGAAATTTGTCAGCAAGATGAAAAGATATTGCAAGTTACAGGATACAAAATTGTTGATACTCAAGATGAATCAAGTATTCAGGAGGCGATCGCCTGGTGGTTAGATTTAACCCAAAAAGGTGGGGAAGGAATGGTAGTAAAGCCTTATGAGTTTCTAGCTTATGGCAAAGAAGGTCTATTGCAACCAGCCGTAAAATGTCGAGGTCGGGAATATCTGCGAATTATCTATGCCCCAGAATATGATTTACCCGAAAATTTGGCACAACTCAAAAAGAGAGGACTGTCTAAAAAACGCTCATTAGCCTTAAGGGAATTTGCTTTGGGAGTTGAATCATTAGAAAGGTTTGTTAACCGAGAACCTTTGCGAAAAATTCATGAACCTGTTTTTGGGGTGTTAGCGTTAGAAAGTGAAGAAGTTGATCCTAGATTATAGAATTAATATTTTAGTGCCAGAAAAATAATGTTGCATTTTCAATATTCTAGTTTAATTAATTCTTCGGTAGAAAATGTTTGGCAATTTTATGAACGTCAGGATATTTTGCAGTTACTCACTCCTCCTTGGCAACCAGTAAAAGTTATTCGTCGTGAAGGAGGTTTGGGTGTCGGTGCCCTTAGCGAATTTCGGATTAATCTCGGACCCATTCCTGTAAAATGGCTGGCAGAACATGTAGAATGCCAACCAAATACTTTATTTATTGATGAGCAGATAGAAGGCCCAATGGAATCTTGGACTCATCGACATCATTTTGAAGCTATTGATGGGCAAACTAAACTTACAGATGCGATCGCGTACGAATTACCTGGTGGTTGGTTAGCAGAACTACTTTTGGGTTGGTGGGTAAAAGCTCGGTTAACAGATATGTTTCGTTATCGTCATGAAGTAACAAAAAAAGCATGTGAAGTTCAAAGTTAATGTTTAATTCCCAAGAGATGTCAATGTAACAATAATCGGAAAATGATCGCTGACTTTCCTCGGATCATAGTCATGATCGATCGCGACTGCGGCAATATTATCTTCTAACTCTTGAGCCACGAGAATAAAGTCGATCGCCGAATATTCGGATTTTGCTTCAATTTTATTATTACGATTACGATCATAAAAATTCGTATAGCGATCGCGTTTACCGAGAAATTCCAAAACATTAATCAAGTCATCATTCTCAGTTTTTGTCCCCAAAGTTTTCAACTGAGATAAAACATTAGTCAAAGGTTTACTATTACTACGATCTTTGACTTCGCCATCAAAATCATTGAAATCCCCCCAAATAATCGGTAAATAACCATCTTGTCTCAAATCCAAAGCTAATTGTCGCATCGCATCAGCTTGAGCTTGTCTCTGATTTTTCCGACCTTTACTAGTAGGGTTAGCCAAAAAATGAATCCCGATTAAAGCCAACTTCTGACCGTTAATCTCAAACTTGGCATAGTAATTTTTCGAGACAGATTTTGTCACCTTGCCACTTTTCCCCTTCCGATTGTCTCGGTCAATAATTTCTGGGGCGATCCGACTCAACAAGGCCACATCTTGACCCGTGATCGTATCCTTCCCTTTAACTAAATAAGGTTGATATCTTTGATCTGATACAAACTTATTATTAAAATACTTTAAAGTTTGGAAATTCTCTACTTCAACTAAATTAACAATATCGGGATTGTTTCTCAAAATAACATTAGCAATTGCTTGCATATGAGCATCAGCGGCAGCGGGTTTGTCTTTCCAAGGAAACTGAATCGAACTTATTCCCTCTTCAGGTTCTCTGCCATCCCAAAGAAATTCGGCATTGTAAGTCATAATCGATAACTCGCCCAGAGATTGGGCTGAGGTCGCCGGAATTATGCTAATCCAGCAAAGAATGAGACAGAGGAATAGCGCGATCGCCTTTGGCATGTTGCTCAAAATGGTAAAAGATAGATATATACATCTAGACTTATAACAAACAACTACTGAAAAGCAAGTTAAATTAATGGAAATTCGCATTGGCAACGGCTACGATATTCATCGCTTAACCCCCGATAGACCGTTAATTTTGGGGGGAATTACGATCCCTCATCATTTAGGATTATTGGGTCATAGTGATGCGGATGTCCTGACCCATACGATTATGGATGCCATGCTAGGAGCTTTAAGTTTAGGAGATATTGGGCATTATTTTCCGCCTAGCGATCCCAAATGGAAAGGAGCCGATAGTTTAGTTTTGCTCGCACAAGTGGGGCAAATAATTAATGATCAAGGATGGTCAATTAATAATATCGACTCTACAATAGTTGCCGAGCAGCCCAAACTAAAACCCCACCTTAAAGCAATGCGCGATCGCCTGGGAGAAATTTTGAACTTAAGCAGCGATCGCATTAGTATCAAAGCCACCACCAATGAAACATTAGGACCTGTCGGTCGAGAAGAAGGGATCTGTGCCTATGCAGTAGTCCTCCTCACCAAAAGTTAAATTCTCAGACAGAGTAAACTAGATCCCCAAATCTTAATATTTACCAATTTTTTGTAGGATGTCATTTACCCAATCGGTAAGTTAAGTTTGAGGAGCAAAATTTTAATAAATTATCAAAAAGCAAAAATTATGTATTATCAATACCCGTAAAATTAGCAAGAGAATTTAATATTTTGAAATATTCTGAATAGATTTCACTCTTGATTCGTATAGTTATTTGTAAACTTCAATAATATAGTATGAGTGTAGTTTTAAGAATAGGAAACCGAGTTTTTAATGCCGACGAGCTTTCACCCTTGTTAGCCCAGTATCAAATGCTGCCCAAGCTGGCACAAGAGATCCTAGTTGATAACGAGATTGCTAATGTCGAATATACAGAAGAAGAATATCAACAAGCCTATCAACAACTTTGTCAGCAATTTCAACTTGATGCAGACGAGAAAATTCAACTTTGGTTAGATAAGCAAGGAATGAGTCGTGAAAATTTACGCTCATTAGTGACGAGAAAAGTCAAAATTGAAAAATATAAAGTAGAAAATTGGGATAACAAGGTAGAATCTTTTTTCTTGAAAAGAAAGGCCCAATTAGATCGCGTAGTCTACTCTCTAATCAGAGTTGAAAAAGCCGAGTTGGCCCAGGAATTATATTTTCGGATTCAAGAGAATGAAGATAGTTTTCGAGAACTGGCAATGGAATATTCCCAAGGCTCCGAATCTCAAACAGGAGGATTAATTGGGCCAGTAGAAATCAATGCTCCCCATCCGAAAATTGCCCAAATTCTCAATACTTGTCAACCAGGAGATCTCGTTCCCCCCACCCGTGTCGGAGAATGGATTGTGATTATTCGGCTAGAAAACTTCATTCCTGCCAAACTTGATGATCCAATGCGACAAAGAATGTTAGATGAGATGTTTCGTCAATGGCTTAATAAACAAACCGCTGAAGAAGTTTCATTCTTCCCTGAACCAGCGATTCCTACCCCAGTGACCAGTTAAAATCAGGCTAATATATGAGCAATACAAGTACACATCAACTTGTCGAACAGTTTCTATCTATTGTTCCGCAATTCAATCACCTACCGGCTGAGGAAATTTCCCAGCTAGCCAATAAGCTCAAACCCCTAAGGTTTAGTGTTGGTAAAGTCATGGTCATGCGAGACAAAATGCAGGGACAAGTAGCTATTGTTTCTGAAGGAGAAGTTCGAGTTCTCGGCTATGATCCTCGGACGAAAATGCCGACCACCTTAGAAAAACTTAAACCAGGACAACTTATCGGCTGGGTTAACTTAGCTCGCGGTATTGCTTGTGAAACAGCAATGGCAAGTACCGAAGTTGTTTGTCTAGCTCTGGATAATGAAGAGTTTATCCGCTTAATTGATAAATATCCCGAACTTCGCCAAGAATTTAGAGAAAAACCCGCCAATGTTGAAATTTTTGATCTCTTTGGTATTCAACTAGAGAAAGAAGCCCAAGGAGACTGGAAACTCAAAGATCTGGTCTTAGAAGCAGCGGCCGAAGCGGAAATTTATTATCTTCCTCCAGGAAAATATTCCCTAGATAGTGAGCTAGCAGCACCATTAAACAATCCACAACGAGTTTGGCTCGTTAGTGGTGGCGGGGAAATCGAAGATTTTCCCGTAGGCTCTCGTATTGGCTTCACCCAAAATAATCAGACGATTAATGTCACTGGGGATACCCCCGCTCGTTTGCTCTCAATTCCCCGAGATAAATGGTTTGCCAGCGATGGAGACGCCGAATTTTCTCCTCCCCAAACTCAATCGGGAAATCTTCCTGTTCATATCCCTTGGGATAAAGAGGAAATCGAAACCGATGAACCACTACCCGTACTTCCCGATGAAACAGAGGAAGTCACCGTTGGGCAAAAAGATTATCCTTTTGTTTCTGGGCGCAGTACCCTGGAAGTCGGCACAGCTTGCTTTCAAATGATCAGCAAGTACTTTAATATGCCTTTCCGTAAAGAGGTAATTAATCGGGTTTTAAAGGAGCAACTTAATAGAACTAGCTCTTTGTCATTGCCCTTATGTGGTGCAGTTTCCGAGTTAATGGGGCTGAATCCGCAGCTGATTAATATTCCTGCTAAAGCTTTTACTCGTTTGCAAGGCCCTTGCTTTGTTCGTTGGCAAGATAGTCTGGCCGTTGTCTATGAGATCAGCGAAAAAGAATTGGTGATTGCGGTGCCTGAGCTGGGATTGCGTCGCTATGAACCAGAAGAGTTTTTAGACAGTTGGGGTAATGTTGGCGAAGTTTTATTACTGCAAAAAACCAAAGAAACTCCTCAAGAACGTTTTGGCTTAAGTTGGTTTTGGCCTTCGATTGTCAAGCATAAGCGAATTTTGATTGAGGTTTTTATTGCTTCGTTCTTTGTTCAGTTATTTGCCTTGGCTAATCCCTTGATGATTCAGGTGATCATCGATAAGGTAATTAGTCAAAATAGTACTTCTACCCTGGGTTATTTGGTCACGTTTCTGATTGTCCTTAATGTTTTTGAAGCATTATTGACGACGTTACGAACCTATTTATTTGTCGATACGACGAATCGAATTGATTTAACTTTAGCCTCGGAAATTATCGATCATCTGTTGCGTTTGCCACTGCGGTATTTTGAAAAACGACCAGTTGGGGAAATTTCGACTCGGGTTAATGAGCTCGAAAAAATTCGTCAGTTTTTAACTGGGACAGCGCTGACTGTGGTCTTAGATGCGGTTTTTTCCGTGGTTTATATAGGGGTTATGATCCTGTATAGTCCCTTGTTAACGGGCGTGACTTTGGCGATCATTCCGGTATTTGTTGCTTTGACTTTATTCTTTTCACCGACAATTCGTCGTCAATTAAGGGTTAAGGCAGAGCGTAACGCCGAAACTCAATCCTATTTGGTGGAGGTGTTAACGGGGATTCAAACGGTTAAGGCGCAAAATATTGAGCTGCGATCGCGTTGGCAATGGCAAGAACGATATGCTCGCTATGTTTCGACAGGATTTAAAACCGTAATCACCTCAACCTTGGCCAGTTCAGCTAGTGGCTTCCTCAATAAGTTATCTCGGGTGCTGATTATCGGGATGGGTGCTTATTTAGTACTGGACCGCAAACTTACTTTAGGACAATTAATTGCGTTTCGGATTATCTCGGGATATGTAACTTCGCCTATTATGCGTTTGGCTCAGTTATGGCAGAATTTCCAAGAAACGGCTTTGTCTCTGGAACGATTGGCTGATATTGTTGACCACCCTGATGAAGGGGAAGAGGATCGCTCTAATATCCCGATGCCAGCAATCTCTGGTCGAGTTCAATATGAAAATGTTTCTTTCCGGTTTAAAAATTCTGGCCCTATGCAACTAAATAATGTTTCGGTGGAAGTGCCTGCGGGAACCTTTACGGCGGTTGTTGGGGAAAGTGGTGCTGGTAAGAGTACATTAACTAAATTGCTATCTCGTCTTTATGCCCCAGAGGGCGGCCGAATTTTGGTTGATAGCTATGATATTAACCGCGTCGAACTTTATTCGCTGCGTCGCCAGGTGGGTGTGGTGCCCCAAGAAACGCTCTTGTTTGAAGGAACTGTCATGGAGAATATTGCCTTGACTAATCCTGATGCGACTACCGAAGAGATTATTGCCGCTGCGCAAATTGCCGCTGCTCATGAGTTTATTATGACTTTACCTAATGGCTATAATACTCGCGTAGGAGAGCGGGGTTCAGCGCTTTCTGGGGGACAAAGACAAAGAATTGCGATCGCGCGGACGATTTTGCAACAGCCTGCGATGTTGGTCATGGATGAGGCGACTAGTGCTCTTGATTACAGTACGGAACGGGAGGTTTCGCGTAATTTGAAGGAAGCTTTGAAGGGTCGCACTGTGTTCTTTATTACTCACCGTTTAGGAACAATTAAAAACGCCGATATGATTCTGATGATGGATGCGGGTTCGATTGTGGAACAAGGAACTCATGATGAGTTGATGGCGATGCAGGGACGCTATTTCTATCTCTATCAGCAACAGGAGTCTACTGTTTAATGGCTAATGGCTAATGGCTAATGGCTAATTGCTAATTGCGCAGCTTCATATCAAAATTCCTTTGACTTTTCAAAAAAAGATCGTAGTTAAATATTAGCTGCGATCTTTTTTTACTTGTCTGGAACTACCAGCAATATTATTCAACTTCGACAATTTCAATATCTTCAATCATTTTTCCCTGATACATTAAAGATTCATGACGATTGGTATTGAGATTGACTTTGATTTCATTAGAACCAGCAGCTAAACTATCCAAATAGTACCAATTACCATAAAGACGAGTCACCTGTTCCCCATTAACAAATAAATGCGCATGACCCTGGTTTAGTTGATTCTCATTATTCACATTTTGGGGAGTGAGTTGAAAATTTTCTAATTTTAATTCTAAATTCCAGCCTTTAACTGAGTCTGGATAAACCACTAAATCAACATTAGGAACTGGTTGTCCTTCCTCTATCATAACTGCCTTATGATGGTGGTGTCTGTCCGTAGTAGATTCCTCTGCAGAAGAATCGTGATGATGATGTCCATGATGATCTTGGTTAGCATTAATTGAATTGCCAAAAAATAGAAGTGAGCCAACAGCAGATAAAGTAATTAGCAATTGTTTATTCATTGAGATAATCTCTAAATATCTAAATATAATTACGACGATTAGGGATTATCTCAAAAGCGGTTTGGTTAGTCAAAAGACAGGCTGTCAATTAAAGAAAAATTAGGGATGAGTTAAGTGGGAATGGAAATTCCTGGTAAATCTGGAATTTCTATTAACTTAATATAACCCTTGAAAAAATAGGGTATTAAGCCACAGGTTACATCAAAAACGCTTTTGTTCATCTTGATAGCCAAATCCCGTAAAGAATTTTTTCCATTGAGTAATCTCACCATATTTTGAAAAATAATTGGAGGAACTTGGGCTTTTAATTCTTCATAATCTTTGAGAATTGGCGCTCTGTTTGGAGAACAAGAAGCTAATCCTTTGCCAATCCAAATGTCCCAGTCTTTTTGGGCATCGGCTAAGATAATTGATGTGTTGAGGGGAGATAGAGAAAGATTGAACCCAGATTTTAATAAATTATGAGCAGAGATGCTATTGTTGGCAATTGTTAGCTGTTGGTCTTGGGAATATTCCTCTTGCAAAATATCAAAAAAAATTTCTCTTACCTTTTGCTCTATGAGGTTTATGATTAACTCTCTATTGGTTAACTTCTTTTTGAGAAGAATATCAATTAGATAATAATCACAGGAATATTGGGAATTAATGTTATTTTTATCAAAATATTTTACCTTTGCTTGAGGACATAGAGTCTTAATCTGTCTTTTCCAAAAGCGAAATGTATGAGATCCGCCTTCTGCCCATAACAACATTCCAAGGTAGAAATAAACTTCCCATTTGCGATTTCTTGATGATGTTATAGTAACAACACCTGTAAATTTTTCTTCTTTGAAAGATGCTAAGTTTTTGATTAGCTGACTAGACATGAAACAAGCTAGAGACAATGAGCAGGGTAGATTAGATAATTAAGGTTAGACAATACTTTCTAAAATATTTTATACCAACGTAAAGTTGTAACCCAATTTTACTATCGCCTTAGTTTAACCTTCACTTAGCCATAATGGAAACTTTTTTAGTCTTGGGAAAACTATATATAGTTGCTACCCCTATCGGCAATCTTGAAGATATGACTTTGCGAGGGATTCGGATACTCAAAGAAGTTGATCTGATTGCCGCTGAAGATACTCGTCATACGGGGAAACTATTAAAGCATTTTGAGATTACAACCCCTCAAATTAGTTATCACGAACATAATAGTCGTTTACGTGGTCAGGAATTGGTATCTAAGCTGGAGCAAGGGAGCAATATTGCTTTGGTTAGTGATGCTGGAATGCCAGGAATTAGTGATCCTGGAACTGAGTTGATTGCTAGCGCGATCGCGGCTGGAATTTCCATTATTCCAATTCCTGGAGTTAGTGCAAGTATCACGGCTTTGGTCTCTTCTGGTCTGGCTACGGAGCGATTTGTGTTTGAGGGTTTTTTGCCAAGTCAGGGGAAACCCAGGAAAGAACGTTTGCAAGGATTAAAAAATGAAGCCCGAACTATCATATTGTATGAGGCTCCCCATCGTTTGTTAACTACATTAAAGGATTTGGCACAGGTTTTGGGTCAGGAAAGATCGCTGGTTTTGGGTCGAGAATTAACAAAAATCCATGAAGAGTTTTGGCGCGGTGATGTGCAAGGCGCGATCGCGTTATACACAGAAAAATCCCAACCGAAGGGAGAATATACTCTGGTAATTGCCGGTTCCCAAGCAGAGTCGGATCTGATATTGTCAGAAGAACAAATCAAGGCCGAACTAACACAACTCTTGGCACAAGGAATGACGCGATCGCAAGCCTGTCGTTATTTAGCAGCACAAACTTCATTATCTCGACGAGAAATATATCAGTTATCAGTCAACAGTTAGCAGTTATCAGTTATTAATTTTCAATTCTCAATTCTCAATTCTCAATTAACCATGTCCCTCCCCTCTAAATATATAGTCAAACTTGGTAAATTTACTTGGACAACAATGTGGCAAATTATGATGTCTCAACTTGCGCCTAGTGATAAATCTGGCTCATATATGCGCCCTGAAAGTCAATTTAGAAATAGGGTTTCGGCCAATAGTTCTTATCCTGCGGCGAAGCAACGCTATCGATTATATGTGGGAATGAGTTGTCCTTGGGCCCATCGGACTTTGGTGACCAGAGCATTGAAAGGATTAGAAAACGCGATCGCTGTATCCATAGTTTATCCTTCAACCGATTCAGGAATTTGGCTGCTCAAAGAAGCAGAATATGGCTGTAATACGGTTCCCGAACTATATAAATTAGCCCAATCTGGATATCAAGGCAGATCTACAGTGCCGATTCTCTGGGACGACGAAACCAAGACGATTGTTAATAACGAAAGTGCAGAAATTATCGAAATTCTCAATTCGGAGTTTAATGAATTTGCTACAAATCCCAGCCTAGAACTATATCCTGAAACATCACGAGAACAAATAGATAATTGGAATACTAAAATATATTCTGCGGTAAACAATGGGGTCTATCGTTGTGGTTTTGCCCAATCGCAAACTGCCTATGAATCAGCTTGTAATGAATTATTCACTGTTTTAGATGAAATTGATACTGTCTTAGAAACTAATCGCTACTTATGTGGTCAAGAATTAACTTTAGCAGATATTCGCTTATTTACAACTCTATTTCGTTTTGATATTGTCTATTATGGATTATTTAAATGTAATCGCTGTCGGATTCAAGATTACAAAAATTTAGCAGGTTATTTACGAGATATTTATCAATTACCAGGTGTTGCCAATACTTGTGATCTCGAACAGGTGAAAAAAGATTATTATGGTAATTTGTTTCCCCTTAATCCAGGAGGAATTATTCCTTTAGGACGGGATCTTAATTATCTTCTGGAACCCCATTGTCGAGAAGCTATTACACAATAAACTATTGGTTATTAAATTTACTATGACAAAAAATATCAAAATTGAACATCAACCAAGTCAAGCAACTCTAGATAAGTTAGGTGTTTTTCAATGGTCTATTTGGACGAAAGAAGTTTCAGAATTTCCTTGGACTTATGACGAAGCGGAAACTTGTTATTTTCTAGAGGGAGAAGTCATCGTAACTCCTAATGGTGGTGAACCTGTAACGATGGGTAAAGGAGAT
The DNA here is from genome assembly GCA_039190385.1 of Cyanobacteria bacterium P01_F01_bin.143. Lineage (GTDB taxonomy): Bacteria > Cyanobacteriota > Cyanobacteriia > Cyanobacteriales > Xenococcaceae > Xenococcus. The sequence continues at coordinate 12,511 of JBCCYD010000069.1, forward strand.
TTAGTTACTTTTCCTAGTGGTATGTCTTGCACGTGGAAAGTTAATAGTCCAGTCCGAAAACATTATCGTTTTGGTTAGGGCGTGTCGTCATTTAAGGGAGAAGATGGGCAAGAGTTCTGGACAATAGACGATAGTAAACGGCTCTACAACATTCAGGGATGGGGAGAACCTTACTTTTCGATTAATGATACTGGTCATGTTACGGTTTCTTCTTTACCAGGAAATTCCTTAGACTTATTTGAATTGGTCACATCTTTAGGTGAACGCAATATCAAAACGCCTTTGCTGATTCGGTTTTCTGATATTTTACAAGATAGAATAGAACGCTTAAATAATTGTTTCAGAAATGCGATCGCGCACTACAATTATCCTGGGACTTATCAGGGTGTTTTCCCGCTCAAATGTAATCAACATCATCATTTCGTTAAAGATTTAATGTGCGTTGGGCGACCTTATAACTTTGGTTTGGAGGTTGGTTCGAAATCTGAGCTGATGCTGGCGATCGCGATGTTGGAGCCAACTTTAAATCAAGAAAGTTCAGAGGCTTTGTTAATTTGCAATGGTTACAAAGATCAGCAATATATAGAAACTGCTCTTTTGGCAGCTAAACTAGGACAAAAGATTATTATCGTAATCGAACGACTAGAAGAATTGTCTCTGGCGATCGCGCTTAGTCGCAATTTAAACATTAAGCCTATATTGGGAGTAAGAGCTAAACTGAGTACCCGAGGAACAGGACGTTGGGGTAATTCCTCTGGAGAAGGCAGTAAGTTTGGTTTGACGATCGCCGAAATTTTAGAAGTTATTGGGCAACTGCAAGCAGCTAATATGTTACCTTGCCTGAAATTGCTCCATTTCCATCTGGGATCTCAGATTTCTGCGATCGCTACTATTAAAAATGCGATTCGAGAAGCTAGTCAGATCTATGTGCAACTCGTAAAATTGGGTGCAGCGATGGGCTATTTGGATGTGGGTGGTGGTTTGGCGGTGGATTATGATGGCTCTTGCGCTAACTCCTCGACATCGAAAAACTACGATATGCAGAGTTATGCCAATGAAATTGTGTCAATGGTCAAGGAAATTTGTGAAGAGCAGAATGTTGCTGTACCAGTGTTGGTGAGTGAAACTGGTCGGGCGATCGTGGCTCAGCAATCGGTGTTAATTTTTGATGTTCTCGGCTCTAGAGATATGAGATCACAAGCACCTCAGTTTATTGGAGAGAAACAACATTTAGTTATTGACAATCTTTGGAGAATTTATAATTCTATTTCAGTAGATAATTATCAAAAAGCCTATGGAGACGCGATCGCATTTAAAGACAAGGCAATTAGTTTATTTAATTTTGGTGAGCTGAGTTTAACTGAAAGGGCAACGGCGGAAAAATTATACTGGGCTTGCTGTGGGAAAATTTGGGAAATTGTTCGCGATCTAGAATCTGTCCCTGATGATCTCCAAGATTTGTCAAAGATTATGGCATCTATCTATTACGTCAATCTTTCTGTTTTTCAATCAGTACCAGATTCCTGGGCGGTTAATCAATTGTTTCCGATTATGCCGATTCATCGTTTGGATGAGGAACCCAAAGAGAGGGCTATTCTAGCGGATCTGACTTGTGATAGCGATGGGAAAATCGACAAATTTATCGATCTCTCTGGCTTTAAAGAGGTTTTAGAGTTACATAATCTCAAATCATCCCAAGCTCCAAAATATTATCTCGGAATGTTCTTAGTCGGTGCTTATCAAGAAATTATGGGAAATAGGCACAACTTGTTTGGTGATACTAATGTGGTACAGATTAAGATGACTCCTAAAGGTTATGAGATTCAAGATGTTGTTCAAGGAGATACCATCGAGGAAGTCTTAGGTCATTTGCAATATAGGGGATCAGATTTAGTAGAAAATATTCGCCATCGTACCGAACAAGCTTTAGCGGAAAATCGGATTACCCCCAAAGAAGCTGAGCTGTTGCAACAAAATTATGAGTGCAGTCTTCGTAGCTACACATATTTTGGTCAGTGATCACTGAACAGTTATTTGTATAATTTTTGAATGTCTAGCTTTTTGATGGGAGATCTTAAATGTCCGCAACTGAAAATAAAACCTATAAACTCTATTACTGGAATTCATTGCAAGGTCGTGGTGAGTTTATTCGCTTGATTTTAGAAGATGCTGGGATTCCCTATATTGATGTGGCACGAGAACCAGAGGAGGATCATGGTGGGGTTGCTGCGGTGGCGGCTTTTCGGAGTGGGACAAACGAAGGACATCCTGTTTTTGCGCCTCCTATCTTAAAGGTTGATGATTTGGTCATTGCCCAAACAACGAATATTTGCCGTTTTTTGGGTGAGAGTTTGGGTTTGATTCCCGATGATGAGGCAAGTCGTCTTCAGGCTAATCAAATTATGTTGACTATCGATGATCTGATTGTGGAGGTTCATGATATTCATCATCCAGTAGCAAAAGTTCTCTATTTTGAGGATCAAAAGGAAGCAGCGATCGCGCGGGCGAAAGTGTTTCATGAGGAACGTTTGCCGAGAATGCTCAGATATTTTGAACGGGTTCTGAGTTATAACAATAGTTGTAATTTGGTTGGTAAGGAGATTTCCTATGTGGATTTGGTGATGTTCCAGATGTTGGAAGGATTGAATTATGCTTTTCCCAAGGGGTTTGAGAAATTAAGTCAGGAAATTCCTCAGTTGTTGAAATTACGCGATACGGTTGCTGAAAGACCAAGGATTAAAGCCTATCTTGAATCGGAGCGCCGGATTGATTTTAATACCAATGGTATTTTTCGCTATTATCCAGAATTAGATCTTCAGGATTAGGATTTTAATGAATTTATTCGCGATCGCAATACCAGATTGATCAGCGATCGCGTAGTGCCTCGCTGTACCTTATTTCATTTGAGATTGCATAAGTATAAACTGTTTCAACCTCTAGTGATGAAATATGCGATCGCAGAAGTAGAGAGTAAAAGTAAAATAGAAAATTAGTTCATAGTTCAGGAACAGTAAGTTTAATGCAAACTATTCGATTACGTTCTCATGTAGATGTTGATGGCAGTCTACAACTTCAACTAAATGATTTACCTGCCAACCAAGATATAGAAATTGTGTTGGTTTACCAACCCGTAGCTACAGATCCAGATCAACCTAATATCTCTGAGGAGGAAGATCCTATAATTGGGTTATTTTCTGGCTCATCTAATCTTGCAGAACAATCAGAAGAAATCTTGCAGCAAGAAATCAAACAAAATTCTGGATGGACATGGAAACAGTCATAGCAGATACAGGATTTTTGGATTACCGTAATTTCAGTTTATTTAGACCAAAACATTGTAATGCTTTTATTCTATTGCCATGAAGATAAAAATTGAAGCGATCGCCACTCCAGCTTTATCCGCGATCGCATATATTTATAATCGTAGGAAATAATGACTATAATATACCGTTTAAATATAGCAATGGTACAGTATAGACAAGTTAAATCGTTTCTTAATTGGAATTCAAAACCATGAGCGATCAAGAACTCTTAAACCGTATTACTACTAATTCAGAAGTAATGCTTGGAAAACCAGTGATTAAAGATACACGCCTGACAGTAAATTACATTCTCAAACTTTTAGGACATGGTGCAACAATAGCAGAAATTTTAGAAGAATATGAAGGTTTATCTGAAGAAGACATTAGAGCCTGCTTGCTATTTGCTTCCCAGTCTCTTGAAAATACAACTTTTATGCCTCTAACAGCTTAAAATCTATAGCATGCGTTTTTTAGTTGATGAATGTACTGGCACGAAGGTAGCTCGCTGGTTAAAAGAGCAAGGATATGAAGTATTTTCTGTTTATGAGCAAGCACGAGGTATCAACGATGAGCTCATTATCACAAAGGCTTTTGATGAAAATTGGATTTTGATCACTAATGACAAAGATTTTGGAGAAAAGGTTTATCGAGAAAAGTTTCCTCACAGAGGAATAATCTTAATGCGTCTTCAAGACGAACGCTCTATCAACAAAATTAATGTTCTACAGCGTTTGTTTTTGATGTATCTTCAACAACTACCGGATAGCTTTGTTGTCGTTACTGAAAATCAAGTTCGTTTTCGTTCTAAATCATAAAATCCTAATTCTTGACTTAAGTCTGTTAATTTCTGTAATCCTTGTTTGCGATTGGCATCTCTAGATTTTTTATATTCAAGTAAATCTTTTAATAATATTTTTGTATGGATTCCTACTTGGCGATAAGGAATTTGATCATCATTAATTAATTTCATTAAATATGAGCTAGAAATATTTAAAATTTTAGCCGCTTGGGTCGTCGTTAATTCGTCGGCTTCTTGTTTATTCTCGTCATGTGGAGGAGTGGATAAAGATGTCATGGAGATGATTTAATCATTATCTTTAACTGTAATAAGTGTACCCTAAAGAGAAAGATATCTAGGAAGAGAAGTTAAACAAGCGATCTCATACTTTTATGATTGTAGGAGATAATGACTATAATATACCGTTATGATCGCGATGAATTAATTCGTGTCGCTCTTAGCAAATTAAGACAAGAGTTGGAAAATCGGAGTTTAGAAGAATCTGCTGAGTTGTATGCAGAAATATATGAACAAGATCAAGAATTGCAAGAATTAACAGAGTCAGCTTTACTTGATATGCCAGAATGAAATAATACAAGCTACAGATAAATTTTTTTTATTGATTACTTGAACTTGGTACCTTGTCCATGACCTTAACCATTAATCTACCACCAGAATTAGAGCAATATCTTTTGCAGGAAGCCAATCAACAGGGCATTTTAATTGAAGCTGTAACATTGCAGTTTTTGAAAAGTTCTATTTTGGATAAGCAAAAGCAAGCTGAAGCAGTTAACCTTTTGCAATCATGGATTGATGATGAGAATCTTGAAGAACAGCAAGAAACAGGTCAGTTCTTAATTAAGGCATTAGATGAAGATCGGCTCTCTGAACGGAAATTATTTCCCATTGAGATGAAAGGGGTAACCTGGTGAGTCGAGTCATATTGTTGGATTCAGGGCCACTCGGCCTTATCACTAATCCCAAGCTTTCTCCTCAAAGTATTGCTTGTAATCAGTGGCTTCAATATCACTTGAAATCATATAGTAGTGTTATCATTCCAGAGATTGCAGACTATGAAATTCGTCGTGAATTATTACGAGCAAATAAGATAAAAGGCATTGCTCGTCTAGATGATTTAGCAGAGTTGATTGAGTATTTCCCGATTACAACAGTTGCGATGCGCCAAGCTGCGAAACTTTGGGCTCAAGCTCGTCAGCAAGGTCAACCAACAGCAGGGGATAAAACGATTGACTGTAGATATGATTCTGGTAGCTCAAGCTATGACTCTTAAAGTTTCAGACGTTGTAATTGCAACTACCAATGTAGGGCATCTGTCAAGATTTATTGCAGCAGAATATTTTTCCAAATTCTCAGAAGTGGAACTAGTATTGGAGCTAATTGCTCAGAAGCAGTTTATGCTCAATCAAACAAAGATTTTATTTCTAAATATTCTATTGCTTTAAAAGAAGTTTCAGAAACTAATTATTGGATGAGGATAATGATTTTATCTGAACTTGTTTCTGAACAAAAATTTTCTCTGATGCAACAAGAGCTAATTGAAATAATTAAAATTTTAACTGCCACAATTAACAAACTTAAAGCAAAATAAACTTATTACTTATTATTTCTTACTTATTACTTAACCAAGTGCTTATATATTACAGGTTACAGTTCGCAGCGCGAAAAAAGAAATATACGCTCCAATAAACCACCTTGGTGAGTTTCTCGCATGTACCTTACCAGGTAAGTTTCCTTTCTTACTAGTTAAAGTATTAGTATATCCCCCCAGGCGATCTAAGTCCAAGTATCCTTCTCCCGATTCTATTCCTGATTCTTCCGTTTTCCATCCTACATCAATATAAAATTGTCGCCAAGCTCCTCTTTTCTCAGAATTCCAATCTTCTAATGTTGGACTTCCATTGGCTATCCAAATTTCTTTTTGCACACTAAACCCAAAATGATCTTTTTCTGGTTTAGGATAATTTACCCAAAAACTATCAATATCTCTTAGCGCTTGACAATTAAAGTTTTCTAGAGATTCTACAGTTAAATATCCTCTTTCTTTTTCTCCTGATATATAGAGCATGATTTCAAAAGTTTCAATATCTGCATCTCTTAAACGGTCTTTATCCAACAAAGACTCTAATCCTGCATAAAGATGACCTCGAAAAGAAACGGCAATCGGATTATC
>JBCCYD010000070.1:0-18591 GCA_039190385.1 Cyanobacteria bacterium P01_F01_bin.143
AATGCTTCTATCTCTTCAGATATCTCGGGAATAGGAGATAGCGGCGATATCGAAATTAGTACCACAGACTTTTCTCTTACTGATAATAGTTTAATTTCTGCGAGTATACTTTCAGGAGGACAAGGAACAGCGGGTTCTGTAACAATTAACGTTAATGAATCATTGAACCTTTCGGAAACTTCCCTAATCGTAGCCAATATTAATGAAAATGCTATTGGCAGTGGCGGTAATTTATTCTTACAAGCCGAAAATCTAACTCTTACTGATAGGTCCCTGATTGGAGTTTCTACTTCAGGAGAAGGAAATGCTGGCTCCATAACAATTAACGTTAATGAGTCATTAAACCTTTCGGAAAAATCTCTAGTCGTAGCAAGTATTAATGAAAATGCTATTGGTAGCGGTGGTAATTTATTCTTACAAGCCGAAAATCTAACTCTTACTGATGCTAGAATTGGAGCTATTACTTCAGGAGAAGGGGATGCAGGTTCTGTAACAATTAATGTTAATGGATCATTTAATCTTTTAGAAAATTCTCTAATCTTAGCAAGTGTTAGTGAAGATGCTATTGGTAGCGGCGGTAATTTATTCTTACAAGCCGAAAATCTGACCCTAGCAGATGATTCGTTAATTAGCACTTCTACCTTAGGACAAGGAACAGCGGGTTCTATAACAATTAATGTTGCAGAAAATCTAACTCTAGTAGATGATTCGTTGATTAACACTTCTACTTTGGGGGAAGGAAATGCTGGCTCTGTAACTATTAATGCTAATGGTTCAGTAGAACTTTTGGGAGGGAGTGATATTGGAGCAGATGTTAGTGAAGATGCTATCGGTAGTGGAGGTAACTTATTCTTACAAGCCGAAAATCTAACCCTAGCAGATGGTTCACAAATTAGTGCTTCTACTTTTTCAGCAGGAAATGCTGGTTCAGTGACGATTCGTGTCGATGACACTATAGAATTAATTGGATTTAGAGACGGATTCGGTCGTAGTGGAATATTCACCAATGCAGTCATCGGTAGTGGCAATGGTGGAGATCTCAATGTTTTTACCGATAACTTAATATTACGTGATGGGTCAACTGTTCAAGCCAGTAACTTCCAAAGTTTAGGTTTATCTCAAACAGGTTCAGGAAATTCAGGAGATGTCAATATTAGTGCTGAAGCGATTGTTGCTTTCCCCAATCAAAATAACGATATTATCGCCAATGCACTTCAAGGAAATGGAGGGAATATCAATATCACCGCCGACGCTATTTTAGGAATTGCCGAACGTCCTCAAAACCCTATTACTAATGATATTGATGCCAGTTCTCAAGCAACAGGTTTAGATGGTACTGTCACAATTAGTAATCCTGATATTAACTCACTTCAAGGTGTAGATAGATTACCTACTAATCCTGTCTCAGCAAAAACGATCGCGACCGATGCTTGTTCGGCAACTGGAGGCAAAACCAACCTCATTATTAAAGGAAAAGACGGCATTCCACCAGAACCCAATACTCCTTTACCTGCTGAGTCTCTTCTTCTTGACGATCGCGCGATCGCACTAGACCAAAATCCTCATTATATTCCTGCCTATATCAAACCAGTGAAAACAGATAATGGCGACATCTATCCGGCAAGAGGCGTCATTGTTCAGGAAGATGGAACTGTAATTCTAACGGCTTATTCTAATGATGAGCAAAATAATCGTGTTCCTCAAACTGCGGCTAATTGTAATTCTTGAAATATTCTAACTATTTTGTTGATTACCAAGAGCAGCTCGGAGATTGCCTTGATTTTGTTCTAATAATTCCTCTCCTGCTTTGGCATCTAACCCTGTCCAATGCATGAGCAGGGTCAATTTCACTTTTTGACCACTACGCAATAATAGTTTCTCTGCTTCTGGGCGGTCTAGATCTGTGAGATCACAAATAATTCGTAAAGCGCGATCGCGTAGCTTACTATTGGTCACCGAAACATCTACCATGCGATTGCCATAAACTTTTCCCAAACGCACCATTACCCCAGTTGAAATAATATTCAACGCCATTTTGGTCACAGTTCCCGCTTTCAACCTGGTCGAACCTGCCAAAATCTCTGGCCCCACCAGCAAACGAATATCAATATCTGCTGGCATGGGAACTTGTTCGGCGGAAACACAGCTCATGGCAACTGTAGTGGCTCCTCGGGATTTGGCTGCTTTTAAGGCCCCGTGAACATAGGGTGTGGTGCCCCCGGCGGTGATGCCAATGACAATATCGACATTGGTTACTTTATGAAACGCGATCGCTTTTTCCCCATCTTCTGGCAAATCTTCCAGCTCTTCCGAACTTTTGATTAAAGCTCCTGCGCCCCCAGCAATAATTCCCTGGACTAATTCGGGTGGAGTGCAAAAAGTTGGCGGACATTCTGCCGCATCTAAAACACCTAAACGGCCACTAGTTCCGGCTCCGACGTAAAATATTCTGCCGCCTTGGCTCAGACTTAGGCTTGCTGCATCAATAGTTTGAGCTAAAGCTTCCCGAGCTTCTGCGATCGCGCTGATCGTTTTGGCATCTTCTTTGTTAAACAGATCGACAATCTCTAAAGACGAGATACTGTCAAGGTTTTGACTGTTGGGATTTACCTGTTCGGTTAAAAGATGCCCTCTCGACTGTAATTTATCCATGAATTATTGCTTTAGATCAATGCCCAAACTTTACCCTATTGCGATTGGAACTGCTATAGGTTTTTCTTCGCTGCAATAATTTTGCTCGTTGAAACTCTAGCCCAGAAATGCCACATTTAAGAAAATTCCGTCATTAGGAAATGATCATGAGTCCTTCTGCTAAATTTTGGGACAAGATTGCCGAAAAATATGCCAAGCAACCGATCGCGGATGAAGCATCCTACCAGAAGAAGTTAAAACTCACTCAAGAATATTTCACCCCAGAGATGGAAGTATTAGAGTTTGGCTGTGGTACCGGATCAACTGCCATTATTCATGCACCTTACGTTAAATATATTCGGGCGATCGATATTTCAGAAAATATGATTGAGATCGCAAAAAAGAAAGCAGAAGAGCAAGAGATTAATAACATCACCTTTGAGAAATTAACCATTGAAGAATTAGAAGCAGAAGATGGCACCTATGATGTGATCTTGGGACTGAGTATTTTGCATTTGCTGAAAGATAAAGAACAAGCGATCGCAAAAGTTGCTCAAATGCTCAAACCAGGAGGAATTTTCGTCACTAGTACCGCTTGTCTGGGAGATGCGATGAATTGGTTTAAACTAATTGCTCCCATTGGCAAAGCTTTGGGCATTTTTCCTTTGGTTAAGGTGTTTACGGTGCAGCAATTGATTGAAAGTCTGACGGATGCGGGATTCGCGATCGACTATCAATGGCAACCAAGCAAGAAGAAAGCAATATTTATCGTGGCCAAAAAGTCTGATTAGGAAATATGAAGCTATTGAAAAAACTTTAAAAGAAAAGGAATTCATTTAATCAAAGAGTCAATAATATTGGGTTTTGCTTAGAGCGATCGCTTTACAAGATCTGCGATCGCGTTAAGCCTGACACTACTTGATGGCAATATTTTTCTCTGTCGAAGATAACCAACTTTTGGTTTTAGCTTGCCAGACAATTACAAACTGTTGAAGAGACAAAGTACAAAGAGCTAAAGTTTCTCCTTCAGAATTCGCAAACTCCACTTCATAAAAATTTTTATCAAAGCATTCAACAATTGTTCCTTGAATTCCTGCTTTAAGGTTGTTTTCTGGTAAATCTATTAATAATTCGACAATATCAAATAATTCTGGTTGATTCATCTTCTTTAATTTTTTTGCTTAGCGCGATCGCTCCCTACAAAATCTACAACCGTACTTCCAGTATAGGAAGCTTTTAACTTATGATGAATATAGATTGAAGCGTGGCTAACTCTACAGCGATTTCGAGAGAATTCTATCGATGGGTTATCAAAATGAGCAGCGAGATATTAACGTTAGAACTGGCAATTACTTTGAGAAGTTTAAGAATTACTTCGGGAAAATAAGAAATTACTTCTCGTTTAAAGCCAATAACGTAAATATCGTAATTAATGATGGCAACTTAGAAAATTTTTCCGAACCAATAGGTTTGCCTCATAATATTCCCCAAAGTAGTACCGATAAATTTGTCGGACGAGAACAGAAATTAGAACAACTTCATCAACAGCTACAAAACAAAGAGTCAGTAACAATTGCTCATGTTGAGGGAATGGGCGGAATTGGCAAAACAGAATTAGCAATTCAATATGCTCGTAAACATTTAAAGCTCAATAACTATCCAGGCGGAATCTGTTGGTTGGGAGCTAGAGACCAAGATATTGGCTCACAAATAGTCAATTTTGCTAGTATCTATTTAGATTTAGAACCTCCAGAGAAATTAGAACTTAAAGATCAAGTAGCTTGGTGCTGGACGCATTGGCGAGAGGGTAATACCTTAATCGTTCTCGATGATGTGACAAACTACAACGAGATCAAACCCTATTTACCCCCAGATGCATCTCAATTTAGAGTATTAATCACCACAAGATTAAAATTAGACCTGGCCAATCCGCTGTTTCTCGAAGTTTTAACCGAATCAGAAGCATTGGAATTACTCAAACAATTAGTTGGCGCGGCAAAGGTAAATGAGGAATTAGCCACCGCCCAAGAGCTTTGTCAGCGTTTAGGCTATTTGCCCTTGGCGTTGCAATTAGTCAGTCGGTATATCAAGAAGCGCGGAATATCTTTAGCTGAAGAGTTAGGGCGCTTGGATGAAGAAGCATTGAATCATGGTTCGTTGAACGTTCCCCAACATGATGCCACTTGGACTTCTAATATTACGTTGGGAGTAGTTGCTGCTTTTGAGTTGAGCTGGGAAGAATTGAGCAATTCAGCTCAAGAATTGGCTTGTTTATTGAGTTTATTTGCTTTAGCTCCGATTCCTTGGTCTTTGGTGGAAGCTACTGCTGAGCAAGCAAAGGAAGATTTGGAAGATAGCCGACTGGAATTAGAAAATTCCCATTTATTGCAGGGGCAAGATACTTATCGGCTACATCAACTGGTGCAAGAGTTTCTGCGAGAGAAACAAAATAAGTTAGCCATAGCAGATGAGCAAAAACGCAATTTTTGTCAGGCGATGGTAGAAATAGCCAAGGAAATTCCTCAAGCAATAACTTTAACTTTGGCGGAAATTAATAACTTAACTCCTAAGATCCCTCATATGGCTGAAACTGCTACCATTTATCAGAATTGGTTAAGTGATGAAGATTTAATCTGGCCTTTTATTGGCTTGGGAAGATTTTACGGAGGACAAGGAGCGTATGAGCAAGCATTCCCTTGGCGACAAAAATCTCTATCAGTTGCAAAAGATCGTTTTGGAGAAGAACATTCTGATGTTGCAGCTAGTCTCAATAATCTGGCAGCACTCTACAGAGAACAGGGCAGATATACAGAAGCAGAACCTCTTTTTTTACAAGCTTTGGAACTGGGAAAACAACTTTTGGGTGAGCAACATCCTGATGTCGCACAAGGTCTCAATAACCTGGCATTACTCTACGATAATCAGGGCAGATATGCGGAAGCAGAACCTCTTTTTTTACAAGCTTTGGAACTGAGAAAACAACTCTTGGGTGAGCAACATCTTGATGTCGCACTAAGTCTTAATAACCTAGCAGGACTCTACTATTATCAAGGCAGATACTCGGAAGCGGAACCTCTTTTTTCACAAGCTTTAGAGCTTAGAAAACAACTTTTGGGTGAACAACATCCTGATGTTGCACTAAGTTTCTATTGGCTAGCATTTTTCTACAAATCTCAGGGTAGATATGCAGAAGCAGAACCTCTATATCAAAAGGCTTTAGCAATTTATGAACAAATATTAGGGAAAGATCATCCTGATACTATTAATTGTCAAAACAACTATGAAATATTCAAGCAAGCGAAAAATGAGTGAAGAAGTCAAAAGTCAAAAGTCAAAAATCAAAAGTGAAATCACTTACAATAAACTTAGCTAAAGACTTAGTTTATACTTTTGGCAGTGAAACAAGTTAACATCCACGAAGCTCAAACAAATCTCTCTCAGCTTTTATCCCAAGCTTTATCTGGTGAAGAGATTGTGATTGCCAAGGCTGGAAAACCAATGGTGCGCCTCGTTCCTGTCGAAGAGCCGATTTGCGATCGCATTTTAGGTCAAGATGAAGGACTTTTTACAGTTCCTGAAGACTTTAATGACCCTTTACCAGATGATATTCTGTCAGCTTTTACAAATCATACTTAATCAATATTAAAGTTCAAATTGTATAAAATTAACATTAATCAAAATAGCTTATTACAATAAAAAATCCTGGATTTGTCAGACGTCAATGGATAATCTAACCCTCGATTTACAAACCATAGAATTAACCGATGAGCAATTCTATCAACTCTGCATCAACAATCGTGATTTGTGCTTTGAAAGAAACGCCAACGGAGACCTATTAATCATGTCTCCAACAGGAGGCGAAACAGGAAATCGTAATATCGAAATTGCCTATCAACTCCAAGCCTGGAGCCGACAAAACAAATCAGGACTTGCTTTCGATTCTTCCACAGGATTTAAACTCCCCAACGGTGCCAATAGATCACCCGATGCCTCTTGGATACCCTTAAACAAATGGAATGGGTTAACTCGTAAACAACAACAAAAGCTGATTCCCCTCTGTCCCGACTTTGTCATTGAATTGCTATCTCCTAGCGATAAATTAGTAGATACTCAACACAAAATGCACGAATATCTTGAGAATGGGACGCTTCTGGGATGGTTGATTAATCGTCGCTCCAAACAAGTAGAAATTTATCGCCCAGGACAAAAAGTTGAAATATTAGATTCTCCGCAAAGTTTATCCGGAGAAAAAATCTTACCGGGATTTATCCTGAATCTAGAACCTATCTGGTAGCCAAAGTAGTAATGACTTTACATACACATCTTTTCCTCTTGTAGCAGGGAAGCAGGGGAGCATGGGAGAAAGAGAATAAATAACTGTAAAAGGGTTTGAAAAATAGAATTTAGTAGGAAAACTTTCTCAAGAAAATATTAAGCAAAAGCTGCAATTGAAACCTTAGCCGCAACTTGCTCGGCAATTTTCACCAATGCTTGAGCCGAAGCTGATTCAGAATTTGCCACCACAATCGGAATACCCTTATCTCCTCCCTCACGCAAAGATATTTCTAAAGGCACACAACCAAGCAGAGGAATATTCAACTCCTGAGCCGTCTTTACCCCGCCCCCTGAACCGAAAATATCGTAGCTTTTCTCTGGCATATCGGGGGGAATGAAATAACTCATATTTTCTACGATACCCAATAAATTAATCCCCAACTGCTGGAACATTTTCAAGCCCCGACGCGCATCCAACAAAGATACAGTTTGTGGCGTCGTCACAATTACCGCACCAGAAATCGGGACAGCCTGCGCAAGGGTCAATTGGGCATCTCCCGTACCAGGCGGCATATCAACAACGAGATAGTCCAGTTCTCCCCAATCTACTTGATAGAGAAACTGACGAATAATTCCATTCAGCATTGGCCCACGCCAAATTACAGGTTGGTCTGGATCAATCAGAAATGCCATCGAAACCAGCTTGACTCCATAGTTAAAAGCTGGCTCTAAGATTTCTCCTTGCTCGCCTTTTTTGACCATCACCTTTGCCGAAGATAATCCCAACATATTCGGTGCATTAGGCCCATAAATATCCGCATCGAGCAATCCCACTTTCGAGCCTTTTTGCGCTAGAGCGACCGCAATATTCACCGCGACAGAACTCTTGCCAACTCCGCCCTTGCCACTAGTAACCGCGATAATATTTTTGACTCCAGGGACAGATTGGCGATCAGGTAAAGATTTTTGCTGGGGAGTCTCCGCAGTTACTTCTACATCTACCGATTCTACGCCAGGCAATGTTTTAACTGCATTTTGGCAATCTTCAACGATAAATTCTCTGAGGGGGCAAGAAGGAGTGGTTAGTACTAGAGTAAAACTTACTTTAGAACCTTCCACTGCCACATTGCGAATCATATTGAGTTCGACTAAACTCTTTTGCAGTTCGGGGTCTTGTACTGGACGTAATACTTCTAGTATCGATTTAGTATCGAGCATGTTATCTAGGCTACTCCTGAAAATTTGTTTAAAACCTGTCTCTTATTCATATCTACTATATCAGTAACGTCTATAGCCATATTGCTCCCAAAATTGGCAATAGTAGCAAATAATGGCTGTACCCAGAGGAACGGTGAGATTGTCAATGCCCCATTTAGAGAAGGCTTTGAGACTAGTGGCTGCTAAAGCTGCGATCGCGAATTCAACTAACTATTAATTCTTCTAGTTTACGATTGTGGGGCTCAAAAAAATCTTGCAATTCCTGGACAAGAGATTCTGGCAATTGATTATATTTGCCACCAGAATTATAGGTCTGATAACTTTGTTGGGGAAATTTATCCAATTCTAAAAAATTAAACACTTGACTCATTGTTTCTTGCGTTTCGGCAAATAGATATTCACTTCGAATAATTAATAATTGTTCTCGCGGAAAAACATTGAGCCATTGCCTTAGAAAATAAACATACAAACTATGCCATAAAACTCCCTTAGCTTGCGACCAATATTTTTGTTTAATTGCCCAAATATCATCGACATTTCTCAGAATATCTAATTCTATTTGAATGACTTCCTCTAAAGAACGATTTTCCTTACCTAGTCTCACAAGCTGATTATAATGGGAAATCGCTCGCTTTATGGGGTCTCGAATAACGGATAATAATTTGATTTTGGGAAATAATTCAACAACTCTTTGGGGCGCATTATCATGGCAAGCAATATACGAAGTGCTAGCTTCACCTGTAATATAACCACTACCTTGTGGCAAAGGAGAAAAATGAGAGAGATACCAGTCTAATCCTTGAGTAAAATTATAAGTAAAAAAGTGAATTTCTTTTTCGATCGCGCTAATAACTTGAGGATGTTTAATTATATATTGATACAAAGAACTTGTGCCACATTTTTCTGAGCCAATAATGAGAAAATTAGGCTCTCTCAGAAATTTTTTATGGGATAAATTGGGGAATTTCGACTTGGTTTTTGCTTGGGCAATTTGTTGATTATATCTGATTGCTAATTCTATGTTTCCTTGGCGACTGAACATCTTACCTAAGTTTCTCTTGACAGTCACTAAATTAGGATATTTACTTAGAGTTTTTTGATAAACTTCAATGATGCGATCGCAGTTATCTAGATACAAAATACTGTTATAAATCGTTTCGTAAACTGCTGTGAATTGAGGATTAATCTCCACAACCTTGAGATAGCAATCAATCGCTGTTTCTATTAATCCTTGTTTGCTCAGTTTTTTTCCTAACTGATAATAAAATTTTTCATCTTTTGTCTTATCAACTAAAGCTAATTTATAAGCTTTATAGTCTGGATATTTTTCAGGAGATTGTTGAGCTAAACAAATTTGTAATCTCTGAAATGTTTTGACATCATTGGGTTTGAGAGTTAATGCCTGGCGATAGTTCGAGATCGCCTCTTCTAAAGAATCTTGTTTTCTAAAGATTTCCCCTAACCTAAACCATGCCAGATAAAAGTTAATCTTTAGTTTAATTAATTGCTGGTAAGAATTGACTGCAAGTTCTAATTTATTTAATTTTTCATAAAGATTTCCCAAATCAAAATAAACCCAAGGGTAATCAGGTTTAAGATTGATAGCTTGTTGATAATAATCTATTGCTAATTCCAGATTATTTTGTTCGACTGCAATTTGACCGAGATCATAATATGGTTTAAACCATTGAGGATTTAAAGATATTGTTTTTTGATAATAAGAAATTGCTTCTGTAAAAGATTGAGACTTTTTTAATAATTGACCCAATTCATAATGAAGACGGAAATGACGAGGATACACTTCTATCGCTTTTTTGTAAGATGCGATCGCATCTTGAATTTTATTTTTTTTTATTAGTGATTGAGTCTGGTTAAGATAAAATTCTAAACTTGCTTTTTCTTTTTTCACAGTAGCATTCATAATAAAATAAATTCAATAAAGGAGTGATGTCAGATATTAATTCTAAAATTGGCAGTAGTAGCAAATAATAGCCGTTCCCAGAGGAACCGTCAGATTGTCAATTCCCCATTTGGAAAAGGCTTCTAGACTAGTGGCTGCTAAAGCTGCGATCGCGGAAATGACCCAAGTTTGCCAATGATTTCCCAGAGTAAATAACAAAATTGAACTAGTAACAAGATAAGTACTAGCGGCCATTGCCAAGGAACCTTCCCAACTTTTGGTCACCGCTAAAACTTGATATTGATGCGCACCCCAACGCTGACCAATAATTGCAGCCATGCCGTCTCCCCAAGCCATGACTAAGATGCCGATCGCAGTATACTGAGGATTATTTTCCCAAAATATGGCAGTCAAGATCCCGATACTAATCGCGTAAAATAAGGTGCCCAAACTTTTTCTGCCAATGCTATTGATGCTGGGAAGGATGGGCAAAAGATAAGATGCGATCGCAATTACAGACGCGATCGCCGCAGCAGCGATAATTACCCAACTAGCAATATCGAGCCACCAGGCTAGTAAAATAACATTACCGCTACCAATATGGACAACTTTGCGGGTTAGTTCTGGATCATCGGTGATAAAACGATTTAAGGTTTCCGCGATCGTGACTAAAACCACCAGATAAAGAAAAATAATAACTAAAGGAGAGAGAGCATTGACCATTGAACATTAAACATTAAGTATTGAGCATTGACCATTAAAGATTGGACATTTAATATTAAACATTGAGCAGATTATGAAGTATATACTAATCAAATTAATTCGGGGTTATCGCCTGTTTATTTCGACGTTGTTTCCTCCCACTTGTCGTTTCCAGCCGACTTGTTCTAATTATGCAATAACCGCGATCGAAAAATTCGGTGTGCTCAAAGGTAGTTTTCTGGCAGTAAAAAGAATTTTACGTTGTCATCCTTTTCATCCTGGTGGTTATGACCCTGTCCCTGAAGATTAAATTCAATTAACTGATAACTGATGACTGATAACTGCTAACTGATTTACGTTGTCATCCTTTTCATCCTGGCGGTTATGATCCTGTCCCTGAAGATTGAATTCAATTTAAAATCGCAAACAGAAATATTGGATGTATGAGCAATGAGAATTGCTGCATCAAGCCTAATACTTAAGAGATCGCCCTCCAACCACCTAACTGATAACTGATTTAAAGGTATTTTCTAACATCAATATTCAACTTTGTACCCAATCTCAATAGAGGTTTGATGTTCCCAATATCCCAACGACAAGCAACTTTTGTCACCAAACAATCGGGTATTATGGTCTCATGCAAACATCGACAATAAACTTCCTGAGCACGAGCTAAGGAGACACCAATTTCCAATTGATTAGCGATCGCGATCGCATTTTCTAATCTCGCCACATCTTCTTCTAAAGTTTCAGGATTTTTGTCATAAAGCAGTTGCCATAACCAACGCAGAATTAATTGTTCTAAAATTATTTTTGCTTCATTGGTCTTTAACTGACAATCTAGATGAGTTGCCTCAATCACGATCTCTTGCAGTTGGGTCAAATAATTCTCAACTTCTTGGGGTTGCTCGGATAACTTTTCTATCTCAGAAATTGCCGCTGCAAACCGAGACGACAATGCCACCTCTGCCGCCACTTTTACTTCTTGGGGAACGGGCAAACCCTCTCGCTGAAAAGCTACTAAAATACTATAGTTTTCTCGATAAACCTGAGTATAAAGTTGATCAAGATGTTTCTTGGTTTTCTCCGTCAACTGATGCATAATGCGATGTCTTTCTTGGCCAAAAATATCTTGCAAATTAAAACTGCGATCGCCAAAAATCCGATTCATCATCAAAATTATTTGCACCGTACTAGCTTCTTGCAAAGCATCAAACAATTGCTCTTTATCCTCGGTATATTCCAGACGATGGGCAAAGGGTTTAATGCAACAATGGAAATCCCAACCGCCTAAATGCAAAGCGGCAAAGACGAAATGTTGACTTTCCCAAGTAATCTCCGAAGTTAAACGAACTTGACCCACAACCAAACTCAAAGTCCCCATCGATTGTTTCTGACAATCCAATTGTTTGCTGTGGTAACAATAAATTTGTTCTTGAGGCAAATAATTCTTAAACAGGGAATTAATCGCATAATGAGCTGCTACCTGCTCCAGACTAACTTGACTAGGAATCACCGATTGACGATAAACTTCTCCACCATGGCCAAAAATCTCAATATTACTTGGAGCCAAACTTAAACCAGCGATAAAATCTTTTTCTAACTGAATCCCGGCGACTTCTCCTGCTAGCTCAATAGCGCGGGAAGCATAACGCAGAATCTGGGTTCCTTCCGGACGTGAAATTTCCTCAAAAAACCAACCACAGCTTGTGTACATCAGTAAGGCATGACGCTGCATTTCTAAAAGGCGTAGAGCATCAATTTTTTCGTTCGCGGTTAATTCATGATTTTGTTGATCTGCCAAAAATTCATTGACTTGAACCTTAGAGCGATCGCGAATAACTTGAATATATTCATCCCTAGCCAACCAAGGATCGCGAAATAACTTACTGCCTTCGGTTTCATAAACAGTAATTAAGCGATCGCGTAACCAATCCAAAGATTCTCGCAGGGGTTTGCGCCATTTCTGATGCCATAAACCACCGCCACCACAGCCACAATCATCCTTCCAGCGATCGACACCATGAGAACAACTCCAAGAAGTCACAGGTTTAAGCTTCACTTCCCAATTTGGTTCGCTGATACTCAGATAATGAGCATAATTCGTTACGTTCCAACCACGAGCTATGAATATTTCGGAAAAAGCATAGGCCAGACATTTTTCGGTAGCTGCTTTGTGATGCCCAAAAGTTTCCCCATCCGTGGCGACACTAATTAGTTGGGAAGGACGATTATCACCTTTAATAGCTTGACCTAATCTACCAGCCAAATTATCCGCAGTGGCTAAGACATCATTAAATCCCATATCGCGAGAAATCGGCCCATCATAGAAGAAAATATCAATATATCTACCATCTTCAATAAAACAACGATAGGGACGAGTCGGATCAATTTGGGAACCTGCGACTTTCTGCCAAGGGGTCTCGGTCTCTTCTTTTAGCTCCTGGGAAATTGGGCGGCAACTTTCGGCTTGAGATGGAGCAAGGATGATGAATTTGATTTCTTCATCTATTAGAGCTTCGATAGTTTCATAATCAACTGCGGTTTCTGCTAACCACATACCCTCAGCTTCTCTACCAAAACGAGAATAAAAATCTTCTTTGCCCCATTGAATTTGGGTATATTTATCTCGCTTATTGGCTAGGGGTAAGATTATATGATTGTAAACTTGCGCGATCGCATTACCATGTCCATTCAATCGCTTACGACTCAAACGATCTGCTTCAATAATTCTTTGATAAACTTCTAAATCATATTTTTCCAACCATGACATCAAGGTTGCGCCAATATTAAAACTTAGATATTCAAAATTATTAACAATTCCAATTAATTGTTGACTATCATTAATAATTCTGGCGAAGGCATTAGGCCGATAACATTCATGATGAATTCTCTCATTCCAGTCATGATAGGGTTGGGCGCTAGGTTGTCTTTCAATTGTATTTAAGTAGGGATTTTCCCTGGGGGGCTGATAAAAATGACCATGAATCGTGACATATACACCGCTGGCAGTTTTAATGGGGTCAACTATTGTTTGTTCAATAGTATTAACTTGCTGTGTAGTCAGTTTTTTGGGAGCAGATACCATGAGTAATAATACCTAAGATAATTGGCTAGCTAATTGTTTAGTAATGGGGGAATATTTATGTTTTTTTATTTAAACTTAATTAATTTATTTTTCATGATTTCGTTAGGTGAATTTAAGAAAAGGAAAGAGAACTAGACTCCTGACTCTTTGTACAGACGTGTCGCCGACACGTCTGTACGGCGACACGTCTCTTCTGCTTCTTTTGCTCCTTCTGCCCTCTAAAAATATGCTCAACTTCCAAATTCAAACTGACAGTGATGTTCCCGCTTCTAAACAATTATTTGCCCAAATTCAATTCGCGATCGCGTCGGGACAATATCCCACTGGTCATCGTTTACCCAGTACCAGACAATTAGCCATGATTACTGGTTTGCATCGTAATACTATCAGCAAAGTTTATCAAAATTTAGAAGAAACTGGACTTGTAGAATCCGTGGCCGGCTCAGGAATTTATGTTAAAAATCCTGAACTAGAAACGACTATCGATTCGTCAACTATGACCTATAGTCATATCATTCAAGAAACTATTGATAGTCTTTTAGCGCAAAACTGTAGTCTACAAGAAATTAGAGAATTATTTATTGAAGAAATAGATTGGCGTTTGCGCTGTAAAGAAAAAGTAATTGTCACAGTTCCCCAACGAGATTTGAGTGCAGGAGAAATCATGCATCAAGAATTGATCGAAGCCCTCGCAATACCTGTAGAATTAGTTACCTTAGAAAAACTTGACGAACTATTAGAGAAGACCAACTTTGGAACTTTAATTACTAATCGCTATTTCCTAAAAGAAGTTTTAGAAATTGTTCCGGCTAATTCTTTTCGTATTATTCCTATTGAAATTTATGACTATAGCAAAGAGTTAGCAATGATCAAGCAATTGCCATCGCAAGCTTGTTTAGGAATAGTCAGCCTGAGTGAATCGACCCTAAAGATTGCCGAAAGTATTGTCAGAAGTCAAAGAGGAGAAGATATTTTAGTTTTAACCGCCCCCCAACGCGATCGCGCCAAATTAATGGTGGTAATTCGTAATGCCCATACAATTATTGCTGGGCCTTCTAGTTATCATTCAGTACAAGAAGCAATTGCTTCAGTCAAAGCAGATTTAATTCGCCTACCTGATGTAATTTGTAGTGATAAATACATTAATCTCAAATCAATTAATTTACTAAAAAAAGAACTTTTACATTAGAGATTAAACATTAAACATTAAACATTTACTACTCATTAGTTACCTAAGAGAAAGAATTTTGCTGATTCTAATAAATTAATTGCTTGATAATTAAAATTTTTCTGTCCAATGTGGGTATCAAAGGATTGTGAACTCTCCATCTTACCTTTAGCCCACCTATAAAAATTTATTATGACAGCAAAATCTCCAAGACCATTTTCTTTTCTTGGTTTCTTCAAGAAATCAGCAGCACAACAGCATCGGATAGTTCATCGCTGGCTAGCAATTATAATTTCTATACCAATGTTACTTATCCTGATCACAGGAATTTTTTTGCAGTTAAGAAAACCTGTTGATTGGATACAGCCGCCAGCTATGAAAGGTAGCCAGAAATACCAACCAACTATTGCCTTAGAGCAAGTCTTAACTGAGATCAAAACCATTCCTGAAATGGAAGTCAAGGATTGGTCAGACATTAAAGTAATGGATTTGCGACCCAAAAAAGGTATCATCAAAGTCCGTAATTACAATGAGTTGGAAACACAAGTAGATGCA
Organism: Cyanobacteria bacterium P01_F01_bin.143; assembly: GCA_039190385.1. Lineage (GTDB taxonomy): Bacteria > Cyanobacteriota > Cyanobacteriia > Cyanobacteriales > Xenococcaceae > Xenococcus. The sequence continues at coordinate 15,538 of JBCCYD010000070.1, forward strand.
ACTACGGGAGATATCCTGCAAGTCGCTCAAAGGAGGAATGACTTTATCACTAAAATGCATGAGTTTTCCGCTTGGCATGCTCGTATATGGCTAGGAGTACCAGTAAGATTAGGCTTTCTAGTGCTTTTCCTAACTGGGGTTTATCTCAATTTCAAAATGTTGCCAGCTCGGTTAAAATCCCTATGGCGAACTGTTAAAAAAAAGATAGAGAAACCAGTTGTTTCCCAAAATACTTCAGAGGTCCAAGAGGAAAATACTTTGCCCACAAAGCAAAAAAATAACCGTGATGGTCGCCCCTTGCGTTTACGTCTTAAATCTTGGCTATTGAAATATCACTATTGGTTAGGTTGGATTGTGATTATTCCTTGGGCGTTTGTAATCAGTAGTGGACTATTACTGCAAGTACGATATGAAGTACCTTGGGTAATGCCTACTGTTCAACAGGGACAAGGAACCGTTCCGCAAATAGAATTTGTCCAAGTATTAGAAACAGCTCGTCAAACTCCTGAATATGATATTCAAGAATGGAAAGATATCTGGCGCGTTTATGTTTACCCCAACAAAGGGATCACAACCATTCGGGCTAAGAATCGTGAAGAGTTACAACTTGATTCAGAGACAGGAGAAGTTTTACAAATAGCAACTCGTCGTACCGATTGGTTAGAAGATATTCACGAAGGCAAATGGATGGGAATGAATCTCTGGCTATTTTTACCCGTACATATTTTATCTTTAATCTTATGGATAACAGGTGCTTTTGTTGCCTATAGCCGTTAGTTCCTGAAAGTTTTTGAATTCATTGCTCTCTTGATATTTTGTAGTGTAAAAATAGTTCTTGATCAATTTGTTTAACTTCCAATAATTTAAGTTTTTTCCCTTGAGATTGTAAAAAGCCAATTCCTGCTACGGGAGTTGGAGCATTTCTACCCCCCAAAATTATCGGACAAACGGTTAACCATAATTCATCAATTAAATCTACAGATAAAAGAGAGGCAACTAACTCTCCTCCACCCAAAACCGCTAACTTTGCAATTCCCAACTGCTTAAACTGAGGCAATATTGTTTGCCAATCAAAAGAATTACTCTCTTTCAGAAATTTGCCAATGAGCACCCGCTCAAAAACTGAAGTTTCGCTTTTATGGTTTGTCGTTAATAACCAGCGAGGAATTGCTTGCTGAAAAAATCGCTCTTGAATATTAATCTTTCCCGAAGCTGAAACCAAGATATGCACAGGTTGTAAAGGTTTGATGAATTCTTGTCTTTGCTGTAATAAATTCGGATTAGTAATTGGTAAACTACTTCCGTAGGCTTTTAGGGTTCCTGCTCCAAAAATTACACCATCAGCCAAAGCTATTTGTGCTTCAAGATGTGCTTTATCCGCATTAGAACCAAACCTAGCTGCGGTTTTTGCTTTGTCAGCGATCTTGCCATCTGCTGTCATTGCTAGGATGACAGTTGTTTTTGGGCGTTTTTTTATGTCAAGGTTTATAGACATTCAAAATTTGGACAGAGCTAATGCCATAACAATAGATATCATAAGTTTAGGGTTAATCAATGTACAACAGCGAGCTACACAATTATGTCATTGGGTAAGCCATTATCATTTCGCCGTATTCTTTTGTCGCGCTTATTTTTTCTAAGTGTACCGATACTATTAACAGGAGTTTATATAACTTATTCCAAAGCTCGTTCTGCTTTTATCGAAAGTGCTAGACAAAATTTAACCGAGAGTGCAATTCATCAAGGGGAACATATTAGACAATCGGTCAATGAAGTTTATGCTAATTTGACCATTGCTAGTGATCTAGAAATTTTAAAATCCGACTCGGCAGCCAACAATTTAATTGTGATCTCTCGCCTCACGGAAATCCTCCCCGAAAATATTCTTTGCGTTCACCTCAACGATCCTCAATTATCAAAAATAATTGCCAGTAATTGTAATGAAGTGCCGAGCGCTGACTCTAATATCTGGCCTCAACAAAAACAAACTTTTTTTACTCCTCGACAACAAATCCAAGTTGAGGTGATTCTTCCTCCCAAAGTAGCTGAAAAATCTTCTAATCTTCTCAAAGGATCATCTCAAAATCAAATTAAACTATGGTTAACAGCTCCCATATATGATCTCGATGATCAATTGCGCTACACCCTGACTGTCAAATCGGCAATTCTTAATCAAGAATCTCATCAACCTATATCTTTAGATGGTTACCCTATTGTGATTAATGAAGAAGGTTTAATCTTAAATCACATGTTCCAACATGGAATGGGATATGACACTTTATCAAAATTAGATAATCCAACTTTAGAAACAATTCTTGATCATGAGAATCTGGTTAACCTACATGATTCACGGCCATTTTTTTTAGAACAGAATAATGCGCAATTTTTAGTGGGATATAGTTCGATTGTTAATCCGATTAGTCTAGAGGGTAACCAAAGATGGCTAATTTTGGCCGTAACTCCTTTAAGTGAGGCTTTAGATCCCCTCAAAGATATTCGTCGAGTTTTGGTGGTCATGACAGTAGGGTTAATTACTGTAACTTTTTTAGCTACTTTGTACATGTCTCGGGAATTGGCTTTGCCCTTAGAAAATATTCGTGACTATGCCCTAAAAAAAGAAGATTTGCGATCGAAAGAAAACCTCATCGAAAATTTTAGAATTAAAGAATTTAATCAACTTTCCTTGGCGATTAATGCCATGGTAAATCGGTTGCGAACTAAAGGAGATGAAATAGTTTCTGCTTGGCAAGCAGCTAAGAGTGCTAATCAACTGAAAAACGAATTTCTCGCAACTACTTCCCATGAATTACGAACTCCTCTTAATGGGATTATTAACTGTATTCGTTTAGTTAAAGATGATTATTGTGATAGCAAAGACGAAGAAAAGGAGTTTCTTCAACAAGCGGATCATGCAGCAATTCATCTTTTGGAAATTATTAATGATGTTCTAGATATCTCCAAGATTGAAGCAGGTAAAATTTCTGTTGCAATTCAAGATGTTGATCTAGAGAAAGTTATTAATGATGTTATTAATATGCAAATTGCTGCTATTAG
>JBCCYD010000071.1:0-18524 GCA_039190385.1 Cyanobacteria bacterium P01_F01_bin.143
ACTATATATATTGCCTATTGCTTTAGTCAGGGAAAATTGATTAGTATGAGGAAATAAGTAAAGTTTTGTAAAAATTATTTAATTAATTGGTTTCTAAATCTATGACTACAACTCAACCAACAGTTACCCCTAAATTGGAAGATCCTAAATTTGGATTTAACAAATACGCTGAACGTCTCAATGGTAGAGCGGCGATGATTGGTTTTACTTTAGCCATAGTAATCGAGTATCTTACAGGAAAGGGCTTACTTGCTTGGCTAGGTCTACAATAAATTACATTTAAAAACTACAATCCATGTTTTCTCCCACTATCCAATGGTATCCAGGTCATATTGCTAAGGCAGAAAGGCAACTTAAAGAGCAATTAAAAAGGGTAGATGTGGTTCTAGAAGTTAGAGATGCTCGGATTCCTTTGGCGTCACATCATCCTCAACTGGCGGATTGGATCGGGGAGAAACCAAAAGTTTCGGTGCTCAATCGCATGGATATGATTCCTGAATCTGTTCAGAGACAATGGATAGAATGGTTTAAAGCTCGCGAAACCAAGACTTATTTTACTAATGCAAAAAAGGGAAAAGGCATTAAGGCGGTAAAAACTGCGGCGCAAGCTGCTGGTGTATCGATGAATCAGCGAAGACGCGATCGCGGAATGCGCCCTCGTCCAGTACGAGCTGTAGTTATCGGTTTTCCGAATGTAGGAAAATCAGCATTGATTAATCGCTTAGTAGGAAAAAAAGTTGTTGCTAGTGAACGAAGAGCAGGAGTTACTCGACAACTACGGTGGGTGAGAATATCCCAGGAAATTGAAATGTTAGATGCCCCTGGAGTAATCCCCTGGAAATTACACAACCAAGAAGATGCCGTTAAATTAGCAATTTGTGAAGATATTGGCGCGGCCTCCTATGATAATCAATTAGTCGCTGCGGCAATGATTGATTTAATCGTGAAATTAGATTTTGGAGATATTCTCAAGTCTCGTTATGGACTAGATACAGAATCACTTACAGGAGAAGCCTATCTTCATACTGTGGCCGAAAAACGCTATCAAGGTGATAAAGAACGAGTTGCCCGCCAACTATTACGAGATTTTAGGACTGGCGCGATCGGTGCGATTCCTCTAGAATTACCGGATAATTGAAGGAACTTGCTCAAAATGGAGTTTATTTGAGAAATTACGCGATCGCGATTTAGCAAAACTTTTATAATTTAAATTAACAATACCAGCGTATAATCTCTCTAACTTGTCTGCATCTTCACAGTTATGACCGCCTCTGAAACTGCCCAACTTCGTCAGCACCTTAGCCAGCTATATCACAACCTATCAGAACCAAGACGGCAAATAGTCAGGCTATTTTCAGTTGCCTATGAACCCGTTAGCAGAAGCCTGTTTTTGAAATGTGTCAATGCCCTAGGTATCAAGCACGATAATGGTAAAGTTTTCAGCGCCCAAACCCTTAGAATTCATATTGAATATCTCCTAGAACAAAATTTACTGATTCAAGAACGAGGTAAATCTCCTCAATGTAATCTTCTCATAGCAGAAATTGCCACCCGCGATGCGATTAAAGCGGGAGTTTGGGAAAACATGGTCAAGATAATCAGCAGTTATATCCCGATCGCCACTCATTACTACAGCAAAAACTCCCGAAAATTTGACAGCACAGATCAACTATTACGAGAAGTGCGCATCGGCATTTACCGCCAAGATATCAATTTCATATTCAGACAATTAGAATGCCACGAGAAATACAGCTACAATCGAGAGCCTATTAAATTTGATGATATCCTGATAAGACTTTTAAATAATCCCTTCGACCCCTATTGGTTCAACAAACTACCTCAACAATTATATGAATCAGGATTAGGCGTGTTTCTCATAAATTCAGTGATGCATTTGTCCGATGCTTCCGAGGCATTCAGTTTACTAGAAGCAGAAGCAGCTAAACCACAAGGACGTTGCACAAATAGTCTACGGTTACTATTAACAGAACAATTTATCCTGCGAGATGATCTCGAATCAGCGAGATCTTGTCTGGAAAAAGTAACTGCCGAATCACAAGAACCAGCCAATGTCTTTTGGGGTTGGTTAGCCTTTTTAGATGGAGATTATCAACAGGCGATCGCGCTTTATACTTCGGCCCTAAAATCTCTCAAAAAAGCCAGTGGTAAACGCCGTAATATGTTTTTTGAGAGCATCGCAGGCATCTTTTTTATCTTAGCTCTCTTGCAAGATGGTTCCCCCATGAGACTAAAAGAAGCCGAAGGTTACGCGACTATAATGGCTAACCAATCAAATAGTTGGCTCAGTTATATTTACGTTTGGCTGCAAAAGCTCTTGCTCATTCAACAGGGCGATATGAGCAAAAAAGATTGGATTAATAATGCCTATATTGCTCCCTATCAAGAACATCATAGTTTGGAAACTTTCTTTTGTTCTCTGTGTCTTTATTGGGTAGATCAAGCCCAAGCGAAAAAACGCACACCCAGGCTGCTAAAATTTCTCTCAGATCAAGCAGAAGCAACTGGTTACTATTGGCTAAGCGTTGAAGCCGCAGAATTATACTCTCGCCTCAAAACCAAAGAAGGTAAAGTAGAAGCTGTATATACTAAAACCGATGAAATCCCTCCTCTGGTTGATTTAATTAAAGCTCAACAACCTTGGGAATTATCCTTAAAAGCCCTAGCTAATTTACAGGCAAAATCCCAGCCAACCAAAGACCTTGCCCAGAAACGTTTAGCTTGGTTATTAACTTTTTCTAATCCTAGATTTACGCTGCAACCTCGCGAACAGAAAATTACGGCCAAAGGAAGTTGGAGCAAAGGTCGACCCATAGCCATGAAACGTTTATACAATGCGCCAGGTCAGATTGATTATCTCACCCAACAAGATTTAAAAATTTGTAGTCATATCGAAACTAGCTACTTTGGCTATTACGAGAAGGTTGATTACACCTTTGAAGATCATGCGATGTTAGCTTTGGTGGGTCATCCCTTAGTCTTTTGGGCAGATTCTCCCACAACTCGGGTTGATATCGTTTCCGGGGAACCAGAATTAATCGTCAAGAAAGTAAAAAGTGAACGTTTAATTTTGGAATTTTCTCCCAAAATAAGGGCAGATAAGAATATTATCTTTGTCAAAGAAACCCCTACCAAATTAAAAGTTATTGAAATTACTAGCGATCATCAAAGGATTGCGACAATTCTGGGCAAGAAAAATCGTTTAGAAGTTCCAGCTTTAGCCTCGGAACAGGTTCTGGCAGCGATTAGTGGGGTTTCTCCCATTGTTACTGTTCATTCTGATATTGGTGGCGGGGTTGCTAGTGCTAGGGAAGTTGAGGCTAATTCCCAACCTCATTTACATCTGTTACCTGCGGGGGAAGGATTAAAAGCCGCTTTACTCTGCCGTCCTTTTGGTGATGTTGGTTCCTATTATCGTCCAGGAAAAGGTGGTTCGACAGTAATTGCTGAGATTGAAGGTGAACGGTTGCAAACTACTCGCCAGATGGCTGAAGAAAAGAAACTGGCTAATCAGGTGATGAATTCATGTCCAATTCTGACTCGTCATGATGCTCAAGATGGAGAATGGTTAATTGAAGAACCAGAGGATTGTTTATCTCTGTTGTTGGAGTTGCAAGCTTTGGATGAGCAGGTGATTGTGGAATGGCCTGAAGGGGAGAAATTGCGGGTAACTCATCAAGCGGGTCTGAGTGATTTTCAGATGCAGATTCGGCGACAAAATGATTGGTTTGCGGCGACGGGTGAGTTGAAATTGGATGAGGATTTGGTGTTGGATATGGAAAATTTACTCGTCTTATTGGAAAAAACTCCTAGCCGTTTTATTCAGATTAAAGAGGGTCAGTTTATTGCTTTAACCGAACAGTTTCGGGCTCGGTTGGATGAGTTGAGGAATTATGGGAGTAAGAAGGGGAAAGGATTGCAGTTTCATCCGTTGACTTCCTTGGTGTTGGAAGATGCGATCGCGGATATGGATCATCTCAAAGCTGATAAGCATTGGAAACAGCAGGTGAAGAAGATCAAGGAAATGAAGGAGCTTCAGCCCCAGTTGCCTTCTACTCTGCAAGCTGAATTAAGGGATTATCAACAGGAGGGTTTTGATTGGTTATCTCGTCTGGCTCATTGGGGTGTGGGTGCTTGTTTGGCAGATCAAATGGGTTTGGGTAAGACAGTACAGGCTTTGGCTTTGATTCTGACTAAGGCTCCTGAGGGGGCAAGTTTAATTATTGCGCCAACTTCGGTTTGTATGAATTGGATCTCCGAAGCTGAGAAATTTGCCCCGACGTTAAATCCTGTGCAGTTTGGGAGCAGCGATCGCCAGAAGACTTTGGATAATTTACAATCTTTTGATCTTTTTGTGTGCAGCTATGGTTTGTTGCAACAGGAAGAAGTGGCAGAAATGTTAGCTAAGGTTGAATGGCAAACCATCGTGCTGGATGAGGCTCAGGCGATTAAGAACATGGCAACCAAGCGATCGCAAGCTGCGATGAAGCTTCAGGGGAATTTTAAATTGATTACGACGGGAACTCCAATTGAGAATCATTTGGGGGAATTATGGAATTTATTCCGTTTTATCAATCCCGGGTTATTGGGTTCTTGGGAGCAGTTTAACCAACGTTTTGCGATTCCGATTGAGAGAAATCAGCATAAACCAACCAAGAAGCGGCTGAAGAAATTAATTCAACCGTTCTTGTTGCGACGGACGAAAACTCAGGTATTGGAGGAATTGCCTTCACGGACAGAGATTACTTTGCATGTGGATATGTCATCGGAGGAAATGGCATTTTATGAAGCGCTGCGGAAAACCGCGATCGCGAAATTATCTGATAGTGAGGCAACTGCGGGAACCAAGCATTTGCAAGTATTGGCAGAAATTATGAAGTTGCGTCGGGCTTGTTGTAATACTCGATTGGTAATGTCTGATAGTAGTTTGCCTAGTGCAAAGTTGGATTTATTTGGGGAAGTTTTGGCGGAATTGTTGGATAATCGGCATAAAGCTTTGGTATTTAGTCAATTTGTCGATCATTTGCATATTATTCGTGATTATCTAGAGGAAAATAAAATATCCTATCAATATCTTGATGGGAGTACGCTGGCTAAGCAGAGAAAGGTGAGGGTAGATAAGTTTCAAGGTGGTGAGGGAGATGTATTTTTGATTTCGCTGAAAGCTGGGGGTACAGGATTGAATCTGACTGCGGCGGATTATGTGATTCATATGGACCCTTGGTGGAATCCTGCTGTGGAGGATCAGGCTTCGGATCGGGCGCATCGCATTGGGCAAAAACGTCCTGTTACGATTTATCGGTTGGTGACGAGGGGAACGATCGAGGAAAAGATTGTGGAGTTACATCAGCATAAGAGGGATTTGGCGGATAGTTTACTTGAGGGAACGGAAATGAGCGGCAAGATGTCTACTGATGAATTATTAAGGTTGATGACTCAGTAATAGTACGTTCATGTATCTTATTTACTTGTTTGTTCGTTACGGATAAAATAGCAATGTTTGCTAAATTTGGTAACTTTAAAAAACTAATTTGGATAGAATGGCAAAGGATTACGAATACGATATATTTCTTAGTTACCGTCGTCGCAACCCTGTAAAAGGCTGGGTCGAAAATCACTTTTATCCTTTGTTAAGGGACTGGCTACCCCATGTTATGCCAAGGAAACCTAAGATATTTAGAGATTTTGACCAAATTGAAACAGGTTCTCAATGGGCATTAAAAATTAAACAGGCACTGAAAACTTCCCGATGTCTTGTTTCAGTATGTTCTCCAGATTATTTCCGTTCACCGTGGTGTCAAGCTGAATTTTATAGCATGATGAAACGAGAAAATATTGTAGGATTGAGAACCGAAGATAGACCTAATGGCTTGATTTATCCAGTGCGATACTCTGATGGAGAGCACTTTCCACCTGAGGTTAAGCAAATGCAAATGAAAGACCTTAGCAAATGGAGGAGTCCATCTCCCGTATTTGCAGAGAGTATACATTTTCTGGATTTAGAAAAACAAGTGCAGTCAATCACTGAGGAACTGTGGGAGATGATAAATAATGTGCCCCAATGGCAAGAGGATTGGCCCATAATCACACCAGAGGCTTACTCTAATGAGGACGATAATATCCAAGTCAAAATACCGAGGTTGTAATGACTAAAGTAACTGAAGGAACAATCATTACCTTCTATTCCTATAAAGGCGGGGTAGGTCGGACTTTAGCTCTAGCTAATGTGGGAGCTTTACTATCAAGGTGGGGATATCGAGTTCTATGTATTGATTGGGATCTTGAAGCCCCTGGATTGCATCTCTATTTCCAAAAATGGATGTCATCGTCATCATTTAGTGAACAGCAAGGATTAGCAGAACTTATTCAAGCCTATATTAATGGTGAAAAAATAGACTGGCAATCGTTTGTAACACAGATTGAGTTGCCAAATTCACAACATCCTTTGTTTCTAATGATTGCTGGTTCGCAAAATAATTCTTATATTGAGCGAATGCAAACTTTACAATGGGATGAATTATATGAGACGAAACAACTAGGAAATTTTTTAGAAACCCTTAGAAATGAGTGGAAAGCAGAATTTGACTTTATACTAATTGATAGTAGAACTGGGGTTACTGATAGTGGAGGAATTTGTACTGTTCAAATGCCTGACTATCTGTGTTTATTATTCACGGCTAATAAACAAAGTCTATATGGAGCGGTGAATATTGTACATAGAGCTAGACAAACTCGCAATCATCTTCCATTTGATCGGGGTAAGCTCTGGGTGTTACCTGTTGCTACTAGATTTGAAGCTCGAATTGAATATGAGCTTGCTCAAGAATGGCTTTCTACTTTTGATAAAGTACTATCACCACTTTATGAAGAGTGGATAAATAAAGATATTAGCCCCTCTAGTTTACTCAATTTTATAAAGGTTCCTTATGTACCATATTGGAGTTTTGGCGAAAAAATTCCTGTGTTGGAGGAAGAAACAAAAGACACAGAAAATATTGGTTTTTCTTTTGAGACAATTACAGCGATCTTAGCCTCAAAATTTGCTCGTAGTGATCTCCTTATCAAAAATAGATATGCTTACATTAATTCCGCTATCAAATCTCAAGATTTAATACCTTATGCTTGGGGAGAAATTTTCATCTCCTATTCTTGGGAAGAAGAAAGTAGAAAAATTGCTGACAAACTAGATCAAGCATTTCAAGCAAGAGGAATTACTATTATTCGAGACATACGTGATCTAGGATACAAGGATAGTATTAAAGAGTTTATAACTAGTATGGGTATTGGTAGGCGAAAATGTGTGATTGTTATCATTAGCAAGAAGTATCTGCAATCAGAAAACTGCATGTTTGAACTGCTCCAGATTTCCAGAAACGAACAATTTTATGACCGCATTTTCCCAATCGTTCTTGACGACGCAAAGATTTACAGAACAGTTGATCGGATAAAATATATTCAATTCTGGGAGACTAAAATCCTGGAATTAGACGAAGCAATGAAAACGGTATCTTCTGCAAACCTACTAGGCTTTCGTGAGGAAATTGATATTTACAGCGAAATAAAAAACTATTTGCCACAACTCTCCAATATTCTTAAAGACATGAACACAGTGTCGGCTAAAATAGACACCGAACTAGGAATTGAAGAGCTCACTAGGATTATTGAACATAAATTAGCGGAATGAAAAAGATGGCTTTAATCTAAATTTAAGTTGTTATAAAAAAAGACAAATCACGTGAACAGAATTAGCTCAGTCAACAAAGAGCGATCTCTTTTCTAGTTGACTTTATTTCAAACGCGATCAGGCTTAGCCTGGCACTTCGCTATCGTGTTCACTCTTTTTCTATGACAATTATTTATTTAAGATCGACTGAAAGACAACCTGCGATCGCTTCATACAAATTTGTCAGCAATTCTTCAAAACTATCTCCTTGGGTTGCACAACCAGGAATAGCAGGAACTTCAGCCCAAAATCCACCTTCTTCGGCTTCGTGAATGACAACTTTTAATTTCATTAGTTAGCTCCTATTTTACTAAGTTGAGATAAATTTATAGCACGATCGCTGATCTTGTAGGCTGAGCAGAACAAAATCTCAATTATTATTTCTGGGAGCAAAATATTGATGTTAGCAATTGCTCTCAAGTTCTCGTAACCTTTCTCGACCCGAGCAAAATCAATCTCATCAAACTACGCTAACTGATAGATCAGCTAGAGACAATTGAGGGGCTAAAAAACAGTTCCTCAAATGCTAACTATTGCTCACTTTTACTAACTTTCTATTCGGACAAAGAAACCACTCTTACAATACATTTGTTGAGTGATTTATTAGTGATATTACTGTAAGATATTTTTATGCTACTAGGATTTAAGACCAAACTTAAACTTAATAATCAGCAGCGAACACAAATGGCTAAACATGCTGGTGTAGCTCGTCATACCTGGAATTGGGGATAAGATATATGCCTGAGAATCTAGCAATTGCTACATTTGTTTTTGGTGCAATCCTTATACTTATAGGTATTATTGGAGGCAACTTTAAGCTGTTTGGTTCTGAAGTTTCAGAGACCATATCTAACCGATGGCTTAGATTCATCTCTTTTGGGTTAGGAACTTTTTTTCTAGTATTAGCCCTAGAAATTAAACTTCCAGTAGGTTCAAATTCAGAATTAACACCAACATTAGTACCAACACCAACACCCTATTCAACACCAATACCTCATAAATTTTCAAGGGCTAAATGGGGTGACTTTGAAGCATCATCAAGTACCCATTATTTTCTTATTTTAGAAGGACCTTTATTTCCAAATCGGGATGAAGGCAAAACAGTTGAATGGGAAATTGATTGTGAAGCTCCCATGCCTGAACCTGAACCAGGAGCAATTGGAATTATCAATTTTGATTGTATTGTTCCGGCTAGATTTTATGCCAGATTTATTGATGAATTAGGGCAAATCGTGCAGATCCCGTCTAGAGGTTCCGATTATTACACTGAAAAAGTGGCTTTATCTGCACCCTCAGCTTGGTCCTCTGGACCGCCCTATCCAAAAAATTATGTTCTCACGATACCTGACCCATTATGGCAAAACTGGCAACAAGTCGATCGAGTGGAGATCATGGAATATTAATGTGAACAAGCCACTTCATACCTAACCCTGCGTCGGAGCGGATGTGAAAGGGAAAGCGTCGGGCTTCGTTGTAAAATGATCTCACGCCTCTTAACTAAATCGTTAAAAAAATAATAACTGAATTAATATCTCGCTATTTCATAAATCACCTTGGTAGAGCTAAGAATATTGTTTTTGCGGAGATAATTTTGACTACGTTCAAGACCTTTTTTGTTGACTAAATCTACTTTTCTGCCAAAAATTTCTGTCAACTCATCTTTCATATCGACACGATCAAATAAAGTCCAGAAATTATCTGGTGTAAAGCTAATCAGAACATCGATATCACTATCAGGACGAAAATCTTCACGAAGCACTGAGCCGAATAAAGCTAATTCTTGAACTTTCCAGCGTTGGCAAAATTCATTAATTTGAGCGCTAGGAATTTCGATATTATTAACTAACATTTTTCTTGTCATCACTATTTATTTTCATAGTCTTCTTTTATCTTTCAGCTTAGGTATATTTTTATTCGAGATCCTGGATCATCTGTCGTAAAGTTTCAATCAATAGAGGAATACTATACGTACAAATCTTGTAGAGCTGTTCAGGGTCAACTTGAAAATAACCATGTGCCAAAACATCTCGTAATCCAATTGCTCCACGCCATTCTATTAGAGGATACTGGGCAAACAACTTGCCTTCAGTGGTGCGATCTATTTTCTTAAATTCTTCTCCTGCTGCAATCAAAACCATGCAAATACTATCCATATGCTCAAGCCCTGACTCACTGTTCATAAAATCACTGGGATGTTTAATAGATGCAAACCGAACAGGAATTCGTTCTAATGCAGATAAAACTAATTGCAATTTGTCCAATAATTGAGAGTCTTCAGACATAAATAATCTCTTTTTCAATTCGAGCCTTAAATTTTGGATTTAGATAAGGATGGAGCCGCATAACATCTACTGAGCGATTGAGCCAAGCTTCCAGGTCTTGCTTCATAATAGAAGTCATAAATAAATCAGGATCGGTTGTTTCAAAAACTATATCAACATCACTATCAGGTCTAGCTTCTCCGCGGGCGTAAGAACCAAAATATCCCAAGGCAGTCAAATGAAACTTTTCACCCCATTTTTCCTTGAATTCAGTAAGAAGCTTTCTTAATTGCTCCTGCGATATAACTTTTTGAGAACATATTGCTTGATGCGGACTTTCCTGAGTTGTCATACTTGCTGTTATTACTATCTCAAGCTGAATTTTAACTTAAACAAGGTGAGACACCTTATCAGAATCAGCTCAGTTAACCAAGAGCGATCGCTTTTGAGGTTGACATTATTTCAAGCGCGATCAGGCTAAACCTGGCGCTACGCGATCGCGTAATGTTAACCTTGGCCGAATCGGGACTTTAGCTAAGAACTCTAAATAATATCAAACTGTTCCCCTGTAATGATATCGGCACTAGAACCATTAGTAATATTCACATCATCCAAAGTAACTTGCTGACCAAAAATATCAGTCACAAGCAAATCCTGTGTTCCATAAAGCGGATAATTGCCATCTAAGACAAACTTATTATCAGACTGACGGTCTAAAGCTATGGCATTGCCACCATCAGTAATTAAATCGATGCTTTCAATCGGATATCGATGATTATTTAGTCTAACTGCGGCGTAATAAGGATTTGTCCCCGCAATCCCTTCAACAACTATCCCTTGATCAATTCTGTAACCATAGGCTGTTAGATAATCATCAGGAGGTCCGACCAATTTATAATCAATATTAACCACACCATCACTGTAGTCTGCTACCTTATCAAAAGCTTCCACACTCAGATCAAAACCATCCGCTCTTTCAGGAAGCTGATCAACAACCTGAACGATGATCGGAAGAGCCTCACCGTCTCTTTGCTTGGGGCCAGAAACCTCAAAGAAGGCACCACTAGCTTCCGAACCATTCCACTGCACAGAATTAATTGCCGTAATTTTATGTCGCTGATCCGCTGCGGGGACATCATAACCGGAATTTCCCCTACCATTATTAAACTCCAAGATATCGTAAAAAGTAGCTCGTCCTTGATAGTTTTTTAGTTCTAATTCAGGATCTAAATTAGGATTAGAAGAAGTATAAAGATTCTCATGGATACTAGGGCTATCGAAGAGTGAACCAGTTAAGGCAAAATTTTGTGGCTCTACAGTTACCGAACTATTACCGATAAATCCAAAAGTTATAGTTTCCCCTGCGGAAATTTCACGATTCCAAGGAACATTGCCGATCGCATAACTACCATCGTCCTGAACTGCGATCGCGGCATCCCAAAGATTAGTGATTTGATTGGGAAAATCAAATTCTAGATTCCAAGTATCAATATTACTGACCGTATTATTCGTAATCGATATACTTCCTTGAAAACCACTTCCCCAATCATTAACTAGAGTAAAGTTAAAATCTGCATTTAGGCTAGTCTCTGGTTCAATTTCAGGAACAGTAAAAATAACATTATTAATCTCAGGAGTTTCTTCTTGATCCCAAGCAGAATTAAAAGAAATATAAACAGACTCTCTATTATCCAAAGTCCGATTGTAATCTAATGGTTCAACTACATAGCGATAATTCCCATTAGCGAGTGCTTCTTCACTGAGGACTTCTGCACCTAATATTTCATAATCACCATTATGCTGATTAATGGCAAATTCTGATTCAAATACTGTTTGCCAGGAATCAACAATATCTCCTCTATTTATTACTCTTAATGTTCCTGTAAACCCATCTTCCCAAGATCTTGATATAAATCTATATCTTATTCTATTATTCATGATATTTGCTTTTGCTTACAACGGAAACTATCACTTAACGATGTGATGTATTCTTTGAGCAATTCTTCTGGGCTCTTGTTACTTTTATAGTTCTTGCTGATCAGATTTGCCTTGGGAAAAAATGCTGATTTGTAAGCTAAGCTTTTTAATTTTTTTTAATATTCTCCGTATTTAAAACTAGGTGATTGACGATCAATAATTTGTCTCACTTTGTTTTTTAATTGTTATTAATTAATTTTTAATAGTCAGTGTTTAAATATTAAGATCAAAAAGAGAGCCAACGACTTGCCGTGTTTCGTCTTGACTCTCTCTATGGTTCACTTCCTCACATGGTGGTGATAGTAGTCCTAACAAATCTATTTGTCAAGATATTATGTCAACCCTTTCTTTTGTCTAGTTGTCGATAGACATCTCGAAGATCCACATCATGATGAGCTAGAGCAACCAGAGTGTGATAAAACAAATCTGCCACTTCTGATGCGATCGCGTCGGGATCATCATCTTTACAAGCCATAACTACTTCTGCTGATTCTTCCCCAATTTTCTTGAGAATTTTGTTATCGCCACCTGCGAGTAATTTGCAAGTATAGGATTCCGCTGTGGGATTGTCAGCGCGATCGCGGATTACTTTAAAAACTTCAGAAAGGGTATCTGCTGGAGGCGCATGTTTACTATCATCCACTTGATGAAAACAGCTTCTTTCTCCTTTATGACAGGCAATATCCCCAACTTGTTCAATGGTCAGTAAAAGTGCATCACTATCGCAATCGTAACGAATACCGCGAATTTTCTGGAAATGACCGGAAGTTGCGCCTTTATGCCATAATTCTTGGCGCGATCGGCTCCAATACCAAGCTTCCTTAGTTTCTAGGGTTTTAGCTAAGGACTCTCGATTCATCCAAGCCATCATCAAAACTGTGCCATCGAGATAGTCTTGCGCGATCGCAGGGACTAATCCTTGTTCGTTATAACGAATTTTGTCTAGAGGAATTGCTTGGGACAGAGACATTGCTTAATGGAAACTCTTTACGGAAAGCCAATTATACATTATTGCCATAGCGGTCTCAAGAGGCGTTTTCTTTACTGATAAGGTGATAACTGATAACTGATGACTGATGACTGATAACTGATGAGATGATTATCCGTGTAATTACGCTAAAATGACATCAGTAATAAGTATGAATGGCATAGCCTTTTCTAATGATAAATACGCCTCATAACGACAATTTTGTTTTTGACTCTATTGACTCTGCCTTAGCGGATATCAAGGCAGGTCGCTCGATTGTGGTAGTAGATGATGAGAACAGAGAAAACGAGGGAGATTTAATTTGCGCTGCTCAATTTGCGACCCCTGACAATATTAATTTTATGGCAGTAGAGGCACGAGGTTTGATCTGCTTGGCCATGACTGGAGAGCGATTAGATGCACTGGATTTACCTTTGATGGTAACTAAAAATACTGATAGTAATCAGACTGCTTTTACTGTTAGTATCGACGCATCACCTAAATTAGGGGTTTCTACGGGAATTTCCGCGGATGATCGCGCGAAGACCATTCAAGTTGCCATTAACCCAGCCACGATCGCGGAAGATTTGGTGCGACCTGGTCATATTTTCCCCCTCAGAGCCCGAGAAGGCGGAGTGCTCAAAAGGGCAGGACATACAGAGGCCGCAGTGGATTTATCCAGATTAGCAGGATTATATCCAGCAGGCGTTATTTGTGAAATTCAGAATCCTAATGGCTCGATGGCGCGATTAACCCAGTTGATTGGATATGCTAGAGAGCATGATCTCAAGTTAATTAGCATTGCCGATCTCATTAGTTATCGCTTGAAACATGATCGCTTTGTTTATCGCGAAACGATCTGCGAATTTCCTAGTCAGTTTGGCCGTTTTCAGATTTATGCCTATCGCAACGCGCTAAATAATACTGAGCATATTGCGATTGTGAAAGGAAACCCCCAAGAATTCCGCGATCGCGATGTCATGGTGCGGATGCATTCAGAATGTTTAACGGGAGATGCTCTCGGCTCTTTGCGCTGTGACTGTCGGATGCAACTACAAGCTGCTCTAAAAATGTTAGAAACTGCGGGGTTAGGAGTCGTAGTTTATCTGCGTCAAGAAGGCAGAGGTATCGGTTTAGTTAATAAACTCAAAGCCTATTCTTTGCAGGATATGGGATTAGATACGGTCGAGGCTAATGAAAGGTTAGGATTTCCGGCCGATCTGCGAGATTATGGCATGGGAGCACAAATTCTTAACGATTTAGGCATAAAAAAAATTCGTTTAATTACCAATAATCCCCGTAAAATTGCCGGGCTTAAAGGTTATGGATTAGAAATAGTAGATCGTCTTCCCTTATTAATCGAAGCTAATGATTATAATTCACAATATTTAGCCACTAAAGCAAAAAAACTCGGTCATTTATTATTACAAACTTACATTATTACGATTGCCGTTACTTGGGATTGTGAGTTAGAGTCTGTGGCAGCTAGATATGAAAAATTAGATAAAATTCGCTATTTGTCACGTTCTTTTGATTTCCTAGTTCAAGAAGAAACCCGCCCGATCGCGATCGCATTATTTAGCAATCCCTACCTAATTTGTCATCTTGGTTTCGACCAAATGAATCTAGCTACAGACAACTGGTATCAAGAATCAGAACATCCCTATTCTCTAGGAATTACAGCTATTTTAGATAACCTGGTAACCTGGAAAGACATTAAGAAAATCGAATTTCTGGTCGCGACAGGAGAAGATCCGATGTTGGGCTTACAAATTAAATTAGACAGAAAACATTATTCTCTAACAACTAAACCTTCTGAGCAATGGCAAAATCTAGAAAGTCAAACTATCTACAGCTTCGGCAATAACTAGAGCTACTTCCTGATTAATTCTCAAACTGTATCGAAAAAAACAAGTGAAAATTTTTAAGGAAAAAAAAGGATTTGATGGGGACAAAATACTTTAATATTCTTATCTAGTAAAATCTAACAACCCACGAACTCCAGATTTTTTCCCATGATTCGCCTACAGAAACAAAAGTTACCCTATTTTCTGATTTTGCTGTTATTTTTGCTAACTGCAACTGCGATTATTTATCGTCAATCACGACCTAAAACAGAATCTATCGAACTAAGTGAGTCGAATGAGTCTACAGAAATAGTTTCGGCTGAAACAGGAATCCTAACTATTTGGTGGTATCAAGGCTATCTGGATGCAGAGAGAGAAACGTTAAGGCAAATTGTTCAAGAATGGGAAAAACAATCTCGCAAGAAAATTAAGCTAGTTTTTTTCAAGGAATCAACCCTAATTAAAGAAATCGAAAGAGCCTTGGAATCTGGGGCTACTCCAGACATTTTTATTGACCGTACTCAATTGGTCACTCGCTTAGCTTGGGAAGGAAAACTCAAAGATGTTTCCGAATTAATGCAACCGATCACCGATTCTTTCCCCGAACCAATTCTCCAAAACGCTTATCAATATAATAATCAAACTAAGAAAAAAAGCTATTACGCTGTGCCAATTCTCCAAGAAGGTATTTATTTGCACTATTGGCGAGATTTATTAACCCAATTGGGATACAGTGATTCGGATATTCCTCAAGACTGGGAAGGATTTTGGGAGTTTTGGCTCCAGATACAAAAGCAATTATCAACCGAAGAACAAAAAAAACAAATTTTTGCCTTGGGATTTCCTTCTTCTGCTTTATCCACCGATACTTTTTTGTTTTTTGAACATATTTTAGAAGCCTATAATATCGAGGTGGTCGACTCGGAAGGTCAACTAACAGTTAGTAATCCCCAAACTCGCCAAGGAATTATTAACGCTCTGCAATGGTGGACTCAATTTTATCAAGATGAATATATTCCCCCCTCTGCGATCGTCTGGGAAAATGGTGATAATAATGCTAGTTTTTATAATCGTATTGTGGCAATGACAGCGAATCCGACTCTTTCGATTCCTGCGGGGATAGCCGAAGATCAAGATACTTATTATGAAAAATTAGGGACTGTGGCTTTTCCCAAAAAACCTAATGGGGAGCCGATGACTTATATTCCCCGGGTGAGGCAAGTTCTGGTATTTGCCGATCGCAACCTAGATGATGCCAAAAGTTTTTTATCCTATTTGATTCAGCCAGAGGTTTTAGAAAATTATATTGAAGCTTCTGGGGGACGTTTTTTCCCGACTAATAAAGATTATTGGAATTCTGCTTTTTGGAATAATCCTGATGATCCCCATATTTCCACTGTCCACCGAATGTTGGCTCAATCCCAGACTCGTCCGCACCATTTTAGTAATAGTCCCGCTTATATGGAAGTCTTAGAAGCTAATGTTTGGGGAAGAGCTCTTTATCGAATACTTGCCGATGGTTTGTCTCCTGAAGTGGCGGGAGATGAAGCGATCGCGCAAATCCAGGAAATTTTTCAACGATGGGAATAGATCGCAATAATTTATGAAATTGAAGAAAATTGTTACTTGGTTAATCCTAGCGCTATTGACATTGACAACTGTCATCGTTTTAGCTCGCTGTAGCTTTAATCAAGAAAATATTGAAATTGCGATCGTCGCTCCCTTATCTGATGCCGGTCAAACCATCACGATTGGCGGGGAATCTATGGTTAAAGGTGCGCAACTTTATATCGATAAAATCAACGAAGCAGGAGGTATCGACGGCAAAGAAATCACCTTACAAGTTTATAATGATAAAAATGATATCGAAATAGCCACTAAAATTGCCCATAAGATTATTGATTCTAATGCTTTAGCAGTGATCGGTCATTTTAGCAGTGCTAACTCTATAGCGGCGGGTAAAATTTATCAAGCCTACGGAATTCCTGCGATTACAGGTTCAGCTACTGCCGATGAAGTGACACAATGGAACCAATGGTATTTTCGCAGTACTTTTTCTAATAGTGATCAGGGTCTGTTTATTGCCAACTACATCAGAAAAATTTTAGACCAACCCAAGATTACGATTATTGATAGCTCCAACATCTATAGTTCAGACCTCTCAGCAATTATCTCTAGAGAATTCACTAAATTAGGCGGTGAAGTTGTTAATGATTGGTTTCTTCAAACCGCTCAAGATCGCGATGCGATTGTTGACAGATTGGTGGAGATGAACAGGCAAGGTCAAGATCCTGGGGTAATCATGATTACTACTAGTCGACAAAAAGCTGCAACTTTACTTGCTAAGATGAAGCTTTATGGTCTAGATTATCCAATTTTTGGTGGTGATAGCCTCTCAGATATTTCACTGGCTCAAAAATTTGTGGATGCCCCCGAAGAACGAGACGAACCGGGATATTTTACCAATGATATTTATGCTCTGGCTCCCATTGTCTTTGATATTTCGGGTCGCGCGGGACAAGAATTTAGAAGTTTATACAAACAAAGATTTAACATTGAACCTGGTTGGATCGCCGCCGCTAATTACGATGCAGCTAAGATACTGGTTGCTGCGATCGCAGAATCTTTGAATGATGAAGAGCAACTTTTATCTAAGGCTCTAGATAATCAGAAATATTATCGAGGTCGTTATTTAGTCAAAGAATCTTTGGTTTCTCTTGAGCCAATAGAGACAAATATTGACAATGTATCACAAGATAAACATTTTAATAAAAAAGGAGAGATAACGGCTCCTCCATTGGTAGGAATCTATAATTTTGGGAAATTGACTTCTGCCTATGTTCAATTACATCGTATCCTCAATATCAAACTGGTTAATAATTTAGAGCAACAAATCGACCAAGGAAAAATAATTCAAGTTGGCCCTGAATATGTGCTGGAAACCCATGTGGTTTATACAGGAGTTGACATCAATCAAATCAGTAGTATTGATGAAAAAACGTCCAGCTATCTCATGGATTTTTATCTATGGTTTCGTTATCAGGGAGACAATTTCAATCCCGATGATATCGAGTTTAGTAACTATAACGCCGAAGCCATGGATTCGGGGGAAAAATTAACCCTAGACGAACCCTTAGAGGACAAGATATTAAATGGATTTGATTATAAGTTATTTCGGATGAAAGCGAGTTTTAAAGAAGAATTTGATTTTCATGATTATCCTTTTGATAGTCAAACTTTAGCAGTTCGCTTTCGCCATCGTCTTCTGACTAAAGTGCGCTTACTTTACGCTGTAGACTATATTGGCATGGAAGCAGTTACGACTTCAGAGATTTTAGATAAATGGGAGCAAGGTAAGGTTTTTGATCAGATTACGGACTGGATTATTCGCAAAGTTAGTTTTTATCCTGATATTCTGGTTAATCAATCGACGCTTGGCGATCGCCGTTTTGTCAATACGGATTCTAAAATTGAATATTCTCGTTTCAATGCAACAATAAATATTGCCAGAAAGACAGTTAGCTTTACGGTAAAGGAATTATTACCTTTATTCTTCTTTGTGGTGGTTGGTTATCTGGTTTTATTTTTACCTTTTGAGGCCATTTCGATTGAAGCAGTCAGCGGTATTTTGTTAGCCGTGGTTTTTTATCATCTTAGTCTGATTGAGAAGCTGCCAGATGGAATAGGTTATGTAGTTGCTCTCGATTATGCTTTTTATCTAACTTACGGAC
>JBCCYD010000072.1:0-18522 GCA_039190385.1 Cyanobacteria bacterium P01_F01_bin.143
AATGATGATTGAAAATCGAAAACTGATCATCCTTTATGCAAGTACCAAACCATTGGTCACAAGTTAAGGAATTAGGAAATTTGTCAAGGGGCAATTACAATTACTCAACTCTTCTTTGCTTGGTAGTTTCACATGATTTTTCTTCCCCCTTGACAAATTTCCTAATTCCTTAACTTGTGACCAATGGTTTGGTACTTGCATAAAGGATGATCAGTTTTCGATTTTCAATCATCATTATGATGAATTCTATGTAAGCGATGTTTGAAACCACAAAGGATTTCCCACGAAATAGTATCTAAGCTATTTGCCCAATCGTCTGCGGTAATACTATGTTCTCCATCTTGTCCTATTAACGTAACAATCTCTCCTGGTTGTAGATTATCAAGATGACTAACATCTAGAATCATTTGATCCATAGTAATCGCGCCAATTTGCTGTACTAATTCTCCTCGAATGATCGCCTGTAAACGATTAGAGAGACTTCTCGCCACACCATCGGCATAACCAATCCCTACCACTGCGATCGCCATATCGCGATCGCATCTATACTTATGACCATAACTCACCCCTGTTCCTTTAGTAATCTTTTTCACCTGGGTCACTCTCGCTTTGACTTGTAACACAGGTTTGAGATCCAATTTTTCCTGAAGATGAGAAGCCGGATACAAACCATAAATTGCTAAACCAACTCGAACTAAATCGTGATGAAGCTCAGGATCTTGCAAAGTAGCCGCAGAATTAGCCATATGTAATAGATTTGGATTAATTCCCTGAGCCTTAATTTTCGCGATCGCATTTTGAAAACGTTGATGTTGCAGATTCATAATTGTCGGATCGCGATCATCCGCTGTGGCGAAATGAGAATAAATGCCCGCAATTTCTAAATTCGGTAACTTATCAACCAGAGAGACAAATTCGAGAGCGTCTTGCCAATTGGTACCCAAACGAGACATTCCCGTATCTAAGTTCAGATGAACAAGCAAAGAAGTCTGGAGCGTCTCAGAAAACATTGAAGCTTGTTGTCGATTACAAATTGTCGCTTGTAATTGCCATTGTGCGATCTCATTAATTTCTTCAGGCGAGTTAATTGCCCCTAAAAGCAAAATAGGAGAAGTTATTCCTTCTTGACGTAATTTAATTCCTTCATCCAAAGTAGCAACAGCTAGCCAAGTTGCCCCATTTTCAATAGCTGTTTGGGCAACTTCCACTGCACCATGACCATAACCATCTGCCTTGACAACCGCCATTAAAGCTGTTTGGGGCGACAGAATACTTCTAAGTTGTTTCACATTATAGGCTAAAGCATTTGAATCAATTTCAACCCAGGCTCTTTGGCGATTTAATGGAGAAGTAGCTGTTGGATTAGGGATGTTTTTAGTAGAAGATAAATTTTCACTATATTGCAGTAAACTAACCATTCCTTTGAGAGAATACTCTTTTGTTTCGGATATCGTAACTCAAATATTCCAAAAATAGGTACCACTTAATTTACCTAGACATTACCTCGTTTCTTGCTTGAACTTATTACTCTCCTTCGAGAAATAGACGGTACTAATAAATGAATTTTCCTTTATTCAGAAAAGCCTATTTCACTACATAGCTCGTAAAATGAAGTATTAGGTGGTGTGACAAATAGAGGCGACATTTCTTGCAAGATTTTTTTGTAAGCTTCGGTTTGATTTTCTTGCATGTCGTCAATTTTTTCCCAGATAATGATCGCTATTCCTTCATCTGTCCCTGGTTTTTGCAATAAATATGCGCCCTTAAAACCTTTGGTATAAGTCGCAACAGCTTTGGCATATAATTGTTGAGCTTCAGCAAATCTACCTGATTGAAATTCACCGATCGCGACATAAGCATATTTATGTTTAAGAAAATCAAGAAATTCTGACATATCACACATACCTCCAAATATTTTTTAGATTAATTTAATCGGAGGCACTGTTTCTGTCAGTAGCAACAAAACTTATACATTGATCATTGATCATTGAACATTAGCAATTAGCCATTAGCAATTATCTATTTTCCCCATTCTGAATTTCAGTATTATTCCTTAAACTGGAATTGCCGTTAATTGTTCCAATCGCTGCCGTCAGAAATAATAGTAATAAAAGGACTTTACAACCGAGAAACATTTTGTCAAGAAAAGGGTTGGGTTGGTTGAGTTTCTTGATTTGGGCTTGTGCTTTTTTAGCTTTTCTATATAAAATTATGTCCTTATGTGATTTTGCGATCGCAGCTGCTTGCCGAAAATCGTCATAGGCTTTATTATTTTTGCCTAATTCACCACAAATAATTGCTCTTTGGTAATAAGCTCTCGCTAGCTTAGAATTAAGACTAATAGCATGGGTATAATTGGCCGTAGCATAGGGATAATCACCTAATTCATAATAGGTGAGACCTCGATAGTAATAGGCCAAAAACATCTTTGGCTTCAGAATTGTCGCAATAGAAAAATCTTGAATCGCCGATTCGTGCTCGCAAATAATGCGTTTAACCAACCCTCTATTATAATAGGCTTCCGCGAGAGTAGGATAATGCTGAATCGCCAAATTATAATTTTCTAAAGCAGCTTGGTACTCTTTTTGATTAAACTGTTGATTTGCTCTTTCTAAATAATCAATATCCATTGTATTAAATCACAGTGTTGGGAGTGTTGTTTGTTATTGGTTAAATCTTTTTATATTAATAATATAAACAACTTCAATCTATCTTGTCCTGTATGAATAATGATTATTTTTGTAATAATATTTA
Organism: Cyanobacteria bacterium P01_F01_bin.143; assembly: GCA_039190385.1. Classification (GTDB taxonomy): domain Bacteria; phylum Cyanobacteriota; class Cyanobacteriia; order Cyanobacteriales; family Xenococcaceae; genus Xenococcus. Next base: position 2,755 of record JBCCYD010000072.1, read on the forward strand.
GATTTTGGAGCAAATCGGATTTAGAAAATGTTACATTCCCATCAATCTGAAGCAAAATAACAAAATAATAGTCTTAGGGATCGCAACTAAAACATCGCAAAAAAGAATGAGTAGTCGTAACAACTACTCAGGAATAATTAATTCGTAAACCTCAAATTTACAATTGCTTAGTTACTATACAGAAACAGCTTTTTTGGAACTAGCAGCTAACTCACCACTAGCATATTTAGCAGCATAGTCATCCAAAGTCATTTGTTTGATTTTGCTCGCATTACCTGCAGTCCAAAACTCTTGGTAGCGATCAGAACAAACTTGTTTCATGTACTTCATAGAAGGCTTCAAGAAGTGACGGGGATCAAAGTTAGCAGGATCTTTTGCCGCAGCTTCGCGAATTGCCGCAGTGATAGCTAGACGGTTATCAGTATCGATATTAACTTTACGAACACCGCTCTTGATGCCTTTTTGAATTTCTTCAACAGGTACACCGTAAGTTTCAGGAATTTTTCCACCGTACTCGTTAATCATGTCTAACCATTCTTGAGGAACGGAAGAAGAACCATGCATTACCAAGTGAGTGTTGGGAAGGCGGTCATGAATTTCTTGAATACGGCTAATAGCAAGAATTTCACCAGTAGGCTTACGAGTGAATTTGTAAGCACCGTGGCTAGTACCGATCGCGACAGCTAGAGCATCAACTTGAGTTCTTTCAACGAATTCTACTGCTTCGTCAGGATCAGTCAAAAGTTGGTCTTTGCTAAGAGTCCCTTCAAAACCGTGACCATCTTCAGCTTCACCTTGTCCAGTTTCTAAAGAACCGAGGCAACCTAGTTCTCCTTCAACACTGGCACCAATAGAATGAGCAACTTTAACTACTTCTGCCGTAACATTAACATTGTATTCAAAGCTAGCAGGAGTTTTGGCATCTGCTTCTAAGGAACCATCCATCATGACGCTGGTGAAACCATTACGCATTGCAGAATAGCAAGTAGCAGGACTATTTCCATGATCTTGGTGCATAGCAACAGGAATATGGGGATAGCTTTCTACTGCGGCTAAGATCAAATGACGAAGGAAGTTTTCTCCTGCATACTTACGTGCACCGCGAGAAGCTTGAAGAATAACGGGGCTGTCTGTTTCATCAGCAGCCGACATAATTGATAAAATTTGTTCTAAATTATTGACATTAAACGCAGGAATACCGTAACCGTTCTCTGCTGCGTGGTCTAAAAGCAACCTCATGGGGACGAGAGCCATAGATATCCTCCTAATCTATTTATGTTAATTTTCGGTAATGAACTTTAAGAAAAATAACCTTCTCATTTATTAATCTTAAGAAATTTTTCATCCTCTTAATAATACATTACATTATCTTTGTTACTATTTTTTCTTTGATATGCATAGAGATTTATTTGCGAGCATTGCTTTAGCTGAAATTCCGAAAATTCTGACTTTACTTGATCGCAACTGTCATAGCCCGACCTATGGTTGTTTTGATCGTACTTTTTGGCAGTATAAAGTAATTGATTTTCCCGCAGGCATGTCTCAGGAGTTTGTTTATCCTCTAGCTTTGGCCTATCACACTAATATGGTCAGCAATCAATTTTATCAACAACCTATATTAAAGGAATGGATCGAAGCGGGAATTCTCTACGCCGCAAAAAGCGCCCATCCGAATGGTTCTTGTGATGATTATTTCCCTTTTGAAAGGGCAGCAGGGGCAGCAGCCTTTTCTCTACTAGCTTGTATTGAAAGTTATCAGTTGATGGGTTTGGATAATCCAGAAATTTTGCATTTTTTCGCTAAAAGAGCAGATTGGCTAGCTCATCATCAGGAATCTGGGCGCTTAACAAATCATCAGGCGTTAATTGTTTTATGTTTGGAATTATTATCGAGATTATTAAAGAACGATCGCTGGGACAAAAGTAAAGCTGAGAGATTAGAGCAAGTTTTGTCTTGGCAAAATCCTGAAGGTTGGTTTATCGAATATGAAGGTTGCGATCCTGGATATCATACTTTGACAATTTCTTGTTTAGCTAGAGTTTATGAGCTGAATCCGAGTAATAGATTAAAAGATGCGATCGCGAAAGCTGTGTTATTGGCTGAACAATTTGTTCATCCTGATGGTTCCTATGGTGGCGAATATACTAGCCGCAATACCTATAACTTTTTTCCTCATGGTTTTGAATTAGTGGGCAAATGGCTTCCCGAAGCTTTGAATATTAACGATCGCTTTTTACAAGGATTGGCTAATGGTTTGGGAAGTTGTTACGCAGATGATCGCATTGTCGGTCATCATTGTTGGAATTATCTTTTGGCCTGGCGCGATTATCTTCCCGAGCGTCCTCCGTTGAAGACGCGATCGCAAGGACGTTTTTATCTAGAAGAAGGCGGCATTTTAATAGATCGTCGTGGGAGTACAGAATTATATCTGGCTTTGAATAAAGGTGGAGTCTTTAAGTTATTTCGTGATGGTAAGTTAATTGCTTCGGATACGCATTTTTCTTTGCAGGTTCAAGAGGGGAAAAAAGTTAAAAATGCGGTGGGACATTTGGTGAGTAATTACAAGATTAGTTTAGAGGAGAATGAGATTGCGATCGCGGGTTCTTTGGGTTGGGCCAAACAAAAGCAAATGAATCCTTTTAATTTAATTGCTTTGCGGTTAGTGATGTTGACTATTGGTCGTTTTTACCCTAATTTGATTCGGAAAATTCTACAGAAAATTCTGATTACTGGAAAAAATCAAGCGCCTTTTAAATTTAGACGTTGTTTAGTGTGGCAGGATGATCATTGGCAAGTTCGGGATGAGTTGGCTGCTGAGTCTTGGGATAAGGTAGTTGCGGCTGCGATCGGCGGTGATCAAACTTCAATTTATGTGGTGATGAGTCGTACTTTTCAGCAAGGACAATTACAACCGTGGTTGGATCTTACGGAGAAGATTAATCATCTGAGTCCAGGAGAAGCTTTGATATTAGAGAGAGAATTGAAAATTGAAAATGATGGATGAAGCCAATAAAGGAAAATTAGCGATCGCGATTATTGGTATCTATGGTGCAACAATTTTGTTCTGTTTTGCGGTGATTGGTTTTGGTTTAGCGAAAAACGAAAGAAAAGAGATCCTTACTTTAATCATCACTTCACAAGCAACATTAATCGGTAGCGCGATCGGTTTTTATTTTGGCAAGAATCAATAGCTAGATTTGATTGAGAAGATAACGATATTATTAGATTAATTAGTGCCCGTAAAGCAACTAGATATGAGCGAAACATTTATTACTCGGACAACTCTTGAGGTCGTAAAGAACTTAGAAGATTTAACCGATTTAGAACGAGTTAATTGTATGAGTGAGTCAGAAATAGAAGCCAATGCCCTTTCTGATCCTGATAATCAGCCTTTATCTCCTGAAAGTTTCAAAAAGATTAGGAACATTAAGCGTAAAATATCTAAATAAAGTTCATCAAGTTACTAAAATACTTAGATATAAGCGACCTATAAAATCTTCAGGATGAAAATAATCAAAATCTTTCTCGCTTCTTCTTCTGAATTAAAAAGCGATCGCGAACAATTTGAAATACTAATTAACCGTGAAAATAAAGAATATATAAAACAAGGCATATTCTTAGAGTTAGTGATTTGGGAAGATTTTCTGGATGTTATGTCGCCCACTCGCTTGCAAGATGAATATAATAAAGCGATCGCGAACTGTGATGTTTTTGTCAGTCTTTTCTGGACCAAGGTTGGTCAATATACGGAAGAAGAATTTGAAAAAGCCTTTGCGAGCTTTAAAGTTAATAACAAGCCACTTATCTATACATTCTTTAAGGATGCCGGAATTTCGCCAAGTCAAGCCAGACAAATACAGACTGTTTTTGATTTTCAAGATAAGCTCAGTAAATTAAGGCATTTTTATACAAACTATGCTGACATTAACGATCTCAAATATAAATTCAGCAAGCAACTCAATAAGTTAGTCCCAAATTTAACACCTCCTTTCTCTGATGTTGCACCAACAAAGACAATTATTGAGCCTTCAGGACCTGTGTTGAAAGACTTTGGTTTTGAGGTAGTAACCGTGAATAATAGAGGTGAAGAAGTTAAGCGGGAAAGAGGTCACGCTAAATATTTCACTGAAGAATTAGGAAATTTCGTCACTCTAGATATGATTGCTATTCCTGGCGGTAAATTCATGATGGGTTCACCCAAAGGGGAAGGATTTGATCGTGAAAAACCCCAACATGAAGTAACAGTGCAAACCTTCTTTATGGGTAAATATCCAGTTACTCAGGCACAATATCAACAAATTATGGGTAAAAATCCTTCTAATTTTGAAGGTGGCAACCGTCCCGTAGAGCAAGTTTCTTGGAATGATGCGGTCGAGTTTTGCCAAAGGTTATCGAAACAAACAGGAAAAGAATATAGATTGCCGACTGAAGCGGAATGGGAATATGCCTGTCGTGCTGGGACAATTACACCATTTTACTTTGGAGAAACGATAACAAAAGATTTAGCTAATTATAGAGGAACAGATTGGGAAATATCGGGCAAAGTTTATCCAGGGAATTATGCCAATGGACCAAAAGGGCAATATAGAGAAAAGACAACCGCAGTAGGAATTTTTCCTCCTAATACCTTTGGTTTATACGATATGCATGGTCAGGTATGGGAATGGTGCCAAGATGATTGGCATGAAAATTATGGAGGTGCGCCAATTGATGGGAGAGCATGGATCTCAGGAGCTAATAATACAAAAGTACTACGCGACGGTTCCTGGGTCCTCAATCCTAATAATTGCCGCTCAGCTGTCCGCAACGACCTTAATCCCGAGGTTGACCTCAGCACTTTCGGGTTTCGTCTTGTATGTAGTGTGCCGAGGACTTAGCTCTTTGCCCTTTTGCCCCTTTGCCCTCTGCAAACGCAAAAAACACTTATAATACTATTTAACTACAAAAACATTACATATTTCAGGATTACCAACTATTCAACCAACTAATATTTGACCAAAATAGCTAATAATTAACGTACGACAAGAAGAACAATATTTATATTGATTGATCAGAGTGAGACAATAACAACTAGACACAGAAACAAATCTTATGAGCACTATTCGTCAGAAAATATCGAGGCTGATTGAGCAACTATCAGATGAACAATTAGCTGTATTACTACCGTTAATTTTGTCTATACAAGACAATCAAGTCACGAAAGAAACCTCCCAAGCTTATAAAAACTGGGTAGGCGCAGAAAATGATATCTACGATGAGATTTTTGCTGATGATCTGGCAGCGCGGTGATGTGGTTTTGTGTCGAGTTCCTATGCCTTCAACACAGCTCAAGCAATTCAAGATCCGTCCAGCAGTAATTGTCTCGGCAAATCGACTTAATAGAATTCTAAATGATGTTATGGTTGTTCCCTGCACGTCCAACACTAACCGCACTTTGACAGCGACACAATATCTGATCGCAGGAGTTGAAATAGTAACCGCAGGAATTCGAGTTGAATCAGTTATTCGCTGCGAGTCAATCTTTACTCTTAATCAGTCCATGATTATGAGAAAGCTAGGTTCTTTAAGTACGAAGACCATTAGTCAAATAAATCTATGTTTGACAATTGCTTTAGATCTTTCAATATAGCGATCGCTTTCAGGCAAGATTTTTCTTATCCCAGGCATTAATAGTCAACTATACTTGTACAAGTGAAAAGACAGGTTCTGATCATGAAAATAGTAACCTTTACTGAAGCAAGAAATAAACTAAAAACCGTTTTAGATCAGGTAGTTGATGATGCTGACTACACCATAATTACTAGACGAGATGCTGACGATGCAGTGGTCATGTCTCTTGATTACTTCAATAGTCTGCTAGAAACTGTCCATTTACTAAAATCTCCTGCCAATGTAGCTCATCTAGAACGCTCAATTGCTCAATACAGACAAGGGCAAGCGAAAGAAAAAGATTTATTAGATGAGTAATCGTAGATTAGCTTGGACTGATGAAGCTTGGGATAGTTATATTTACTGGCAGCGGTGCGACCCCGCGTCGGCGAAAGACGTTTACCCAGCTCCGTGTTCTGGGCAAGGGCCTCGGTGCGGTTTAACCGTGAACGCGCACCAAGAGAAACACAGGATAAGAAAACTCTCAAAAGAATCAATAAGCTGATCAAAGCAACTAAAAGCAACCCGTGTCAAGGGATTGGGAACCCAGAAGCATTGAAAGAGAATTTATCAGGTTTTTGGTCGCGCCGTATTGATGATACAAATCGTCTTGTCTATGCTGTAGATGATAATTATTTGACGATCATTTCTTGTCGCTTTCATTATTAACTTGAAATATTGCGAGTTCAACTTTCCTAGCTTTATCGCGATCGCTATTTAGGGTTTGCTAACAAAATATAAGTCTAATTATTTCATGCATGTTAGAAGATTTGGCAAAACTAATCTCAATTTATCTTTGTTTTCCTTGGGGACAATGCGTTGTTTAGATTCTCCCCAATTAGCCATTTCAACTATCAAAAAAGCGATCGCGATCGGTATCAATCATTTTGAAACAGCCAGAGGTTACGGTAAAAGCGAGGAATATCTTGGTTTAGCATTGCGCTCAGATTTACCTCTAGCCAGAAAAGATCTTCATATCACAACTAAATTACCCCCAACTCGCGATCGCGCTCTAATGAGTCAATGGATTGATGAATCCTTAGTTAGATTGCAAATAGACTATATAGATTGTTTAGCAATTCATGGAATTAATACCCAGCAACATTTAGATGCAATCACTCAAGGATCTATCGAGGCAATTCATCAGGCACAGCGTCAAGGCAAAATTAGACATTTAGGATTTTCGACTCATGGCTCGCTAGATTTAATTCTGGATGCGATTAATAGCGACTTATTTGATTTTGTTAATCTCCATTATTATTATTTCAATCAGCGTAACGAACCCGCGATCGCCCTAGCCCAGGAAAAAGATTTGGGAATATTTATTATTTCCCCGGGAGATAAAGGAGGCAGACTATTTACTCCCCCAGAAACCTTGCAAAAACTTTGTCAGCCTTTTTCACCCATTGAATTGACCTATCGTTTTTTGACAAGCGATCGCAGAATTACTACCTTGAGTGTGGGAGCGGCTAATCCTGATGAGTTGCTCTTTTTGGAACGTCAAGCCAATCAGCTTGCATGGCATGAGCCTTTGACAATAGAAGAAAAAAAGAAATTAGCCGGATTAGAAAATCATTTAGAGCAAAAGTTAAACAGCGATCGCTGTAGCCAATGTTATCAATGCCTACCCTGTCCCGAATCAATTAATATTCCTGAAATATTACGCTTGCGGAATCTAGCTGTTGCCTATGATATGGAAGATTATGGTCAATATCGTTATCGTATGTTGGAAAATGCGGGACATTGGTTTCCCGGAACCAAAGGCGATCGCTGTACGGAATGTGGCGACTGTCTGCCCCGTTGTCCTGAAAAGTTAGATATTTCGACGTTATTAAAAGATACTCATCAACGTCTTAATGGCTCGCCTCGTCGTCGTCTTTGGGAATAGAGCGAGTGATAATGAGTAATGAGTAATGGGTAATGAGTAATAAACAGTTGCTCATATTCCAAGCCAGAAGACTGAAATATGAGCGTCAAACCAGCTTTTATTCAGCTTTTACTTGAAAGGGTCTCCATCAGGAAAGCAAAGAGCAATTCTTTCTTGCTTGATTTTTTCTTCCTGGGCACAAAGATCTTCAAGTTGCTTGACAACATCCTCGGAAATTCCCATGGCAGTTGCTGCCTTAAGGATAGCAGCTTGTTCGTCAGGATGATATTCTCCATCGGATGCTGCTGCTTTAATCGCGAAGTAAATTACAGCTCTTTTTGATTTGTTGGTTGCTAGAGTACTACCAACAACTTCGTTAATATCTTCTTTAGCCGCATAAGACTCTAATTCTTTCAGCAAAGAGTCTGGGGCACCGCCAGCCGCAGCCCGACCAATAACCCAAGCTCTTTCTTCGGGCGCGAGAATTCCATCTCCATTAGCCGCAATCATTAGTGATTTTAGAAAAGCTGGACGTTCTTTCCCCGTACAAATTTTGTCTAATTGCCAGCCCCATAGTTCTTTGTAGTACCATTTGGCTGTGATTTCGCGCGCTGAGTCGATAACAGTCGCCATAGTTCGTGCTCCTTAGTTAATAGTTAGTTCGAGGACAATTGTTAATGCTGAAAATTTACGCATTAACATTCGAGTTCTTTAATGAAAATTTTTGTCAATTAAAAATGTATCAAATTTTGCACTCAGTAAAGTCACTATTTTCTAAAGAAATGTTTAAACAATTGATCTTTTTCACTGATCCCTCAGATAGGTCTCTTCTGCGACTCTTTTAAATCTTCTCAATTGTGCTTTCATGTCTTTTTTCGTTAAGCTCTGGGCAAAAATCTTAAAACCCCAACTTACAATGGGATTAGGGATTTCAAATTCAAAACGGTTGAGCAATAAAGTTCCTTGAGGAATGGGACGACATTCCCAGCGATCGCGCCCCTTAAAAAAACCATCAAATTGCCAGACAATCAACCCTGGCTCTCTTTCGAGGACAACACTTCTGAGGGATGGTTGTAAAAAAGGAATCTTGATGGTAAAGCGACTAAAACTGCCGACATTGGTACTCCAGGTGCCAATCGGTTCACATTTGAGGGCAGGATTAAGCCAACGATGCATCAATTCTAGATCTTGGAGACAGTTCTCTACCGCGATCGCGCTAGCTTTAATCGAAATGGATTGTTCAAAAACTTGAAATTTTGGCATAAAAAAAATTATACAACCCCTCATAGTAACGAATAATACCAATAAATTACAGTATCCAAGAAAACATTTATTGAGTAAATTTTTTTTAAGTTAACGTTTTACTAAGTAATTACCGCCATTTAACAAAATATTCTTAATTTTTTCCGTAATTACGAGTAAGTTTGGCATAATTGTCGCAGAAAAATATTGACTTATTCAAACAAACAATGTTTATTTCAAGTTTTTTCCGCTAATACAACGGAAATCATTAGGTAAATTAACAGAATTAAAGACATGACACATCTACTTAGTCCCCTTACGTCAGAATCACCATTGGTGCTGGCACAAATTCCAGGGGTAGATCAGTTAATATCAAATGTTGGTACCGACTTTGGTTCATCATTACTGAATGTACTCAAAGCAATCATCATTCTGATTGTTGGTTGGATCATATCTGGAATTGTCAAAAGTATTATCAAACGTGTTCTTAGTGCGACAGATATTGATAATCGTATTGCCGCTTGGGTCACAGGCCAAAGAGGCGGAGAATCTCTTCCCATAGAGGAATGGATATCTAATTTATTTTGCTGGCTAATCAGACTGTTCGTAATCGTAGCATGTTTGGATACGCTGAATTTAGAAGTAGTATCGGCTCCTCTAAATTCCCTGCTAGATCAGGTGACCAGCTTTATACCCCAAATTGTGGGTGCAGGAATACTCTTGGGAATTGCTTGGGTCGTAGCGACTCTGGCAAAAACCTTAGTTACCCGAGGGCTTGGAGCATTTAATATTGATGAAAAATTGGAAGCAGCAACCGGAGATGGTACTGATTTTTCCCTAGGCGATACTCTGGGTAATGTTCTCTATTGGTTTGTTTTCCTCTTATTCTTACCTGCTATTCTTAGTACCCTTGAATTGGATGGAACATTAACTCCGATTCAGGGAATGATGAATAAGATCCTCGGATCTTTACCCCATATTCTAGAAGCCCTTATAATCGGTGCTGTATTCTGGCTAGTCGCCAAGATTGTGAGCCGTATTGTTACTGGTTTGCTTTCTGCTACAGGAATTGATGGAATCGGAGAAAGAATGGGACTTTCTGCTAGTGCGGGAAGACCAACTCTATCTTCATTAATTGGAACAATTGTTTTAGTCACAATTTTAGTTCCAGGAATCATTTCTGCTCTGGAAAAACTTCAAATTGAGGCAATTTCTGAGCCCGCAACCGATATGCTCAATGAAGTATTTGGGCTATTACCGAATCTTTTCTCCGCAGCGGTTGTACTCGTAATTTTCTATATCCTAGGACAATTTGTTTCTGATTTAGTTGCTAATTTCTTGGCGGGAGTTGGTTTCAATGATGTCTTTGAATGGTTAGGGATTGCTAGTCCAGAACCTCAAGCAACCACAGAACCAGATTTAACTGATGAGCCTACATTATTACCAGAAGAAACTCCTACTACTAAAACTCCTTCTGAATTTGCAGGGTTGATTCTGTTCGTCGCAATTATGCTGTTTGCGATTAAAGAAGCTCTTAGTCTTCTAGGAAATGATGCTCTAGAGGAAATCGTCGGTGTAATTATCGCTCTTGCTGGTCAAGTAGTAATTGCAGGAATCTTCTTTGCTATTGGTCTATTCTTTGCCCAATGGGTTTACAAATTGATTATTGCTTCGGGAACCAATCAAGCTAACTTATTAGCTCAAGCTGCTCGGGCAATTATTATTATTTTTGTTGGTGCAATGTCATTATCGAGAGTTGGCGTTGCTCCTGATATCGTTAACCTAGCTTTTGGATTATTATTAGGTGCTGTTGCTGTTGCGATCGCACTAGCTTTTGGCCTTGGTGGAAGAGACGTTGCCAAAGAACAGTTGCGTTCTTGGGTTAATTCTATTAAAGAAAAATAAGCATAGATAATTGAAAAAAGCAGGAGTAATAATATCTCCTGCTTTTTTTGTATCCAATCAATAGACTAAAAACTATGGAATAATTTTTATGATAGTAATTTATCTATGCTAGAATTAACTTAACTATAAACTGTATCTAAGCCGTATCAGAGATGATGATTCAGAATCTAGATCTTCAAGCGAACTCCGTAACTCAATGGGAAGAGGACATTTTATACTATGAGTTCTCAGCAGCCGTTGCGCCCAAACTACCAGCAATTCCCTGTAGGCATTTTGAGGCCGAACTCCATCAACAAGGTCATACCCGAGTTATTCCTCTAGATTTATCTGAGCAGATGCAAGCGATCGCCCCTGCAACTAGTCCGGTAATTAGTGCTCATTTTCTGAGAATTCGTCCCCAGGAAAATCTCAAGACAAGTTCGCCTGCTACAGCTCAGATGTTTTATGTAATTCGAGGTCAGGGGACAACTACGACTGAATATGGCACGATGTCATGGTCGAAGGGAGATTTGTTTACTTTGCCCAGTTGTGATGGCGCAATTCATTCGGCGATTGAAGATACTGCTATTTATTGGTTAACCGACGAAGCTTTAGTCAATTATTTGGGAGTGACTGCGACCAAACCCCGTTTTAAGCCGAGTCTGTATAAAAGCGATCGCATTATGACAGAATTGAAGCAGATTGCTGCTGAGCCAGCCGCTAGTAAACGCAATCGCATTGGTTTGATGTTTGCCAATAAGGCAACTCAATTAACTCGTAGCTTAACCCATACTCTTTGGGCATTAATGGTTTATTTACCTGGAAAGGCAGAGCAAAAACCCCATTGTCATAATTCTGTCGCGATCGATTTGGTGATTGATGCTCCTGAATCTGCTTATACTTTAGTGGGCAAATCTTTGGATGCGAATGGAAATATTGTTAATGGAAAGCGAGTTTACTGGAAATCTAGTTCGGTGTTTGTGACTCCTCCAGGACTTTGGCATTCTCATCATAATGATTCTGACCAAGCTGCTCTATTATTGCCAGTGCAAGATGCTGCTTTTCATTCCTATCTGAGAACTCTTGATCAGCGTTGGAGTTGATCAGTGATTAAATCAATGTAGGGGCGAACGGCCGTTCGCCCCTACCAGAAGAATTTCTTGGGCGATTTTATAAAATTTTTTCTATTCTTGCCAATATTCGGGCTTATTTAAGACATCAGCACAAATTACTTTACCGTAAACAGAGCCGATGATTTCTGGACGAAGAGCCTGAACCATCCAAGCATCTGCATGTTCTTCCGCGATCGCATAGGGTGCGTCAAATCCGAGACGACTTGCTGGCTTGAAGCCATGTCTTGGATAGTATTCTGGATGCCCAAGCACAAATACCAGATCAACTCCTGATTGGGACAACAATTGTAATCCTTTTTCAATCAGCTTTCCGCCAATTCCCTGCTGTTGAGCATCGGGAACTACTGCTAGGGGAGCTAAAAGCGCGATTTTGTTTTGATTATTAGTTAAATGTGCGGCAGTAAATAAAATATGTCCTACAGCTCGATCATCTTTAAAAGCAAGGAGAGATAAAATAGGCTGAGCACTAGAATCTTGTATTAAAGCTCTGACGAGTTCAGCCTCATCCTCACGACCAAAAGCTAAATTTTCAACAGATAAGACATCTTTAAGATCTGAATCTAAAGCTTCTCGTATAAACATTTTATTATTTGCTCTCGCCAGATTAATTTTCTGTTTGTTGGGTTTTACTCCATACAACTCAATCTTATTGATAATGATTTATCACAAGTTTTTGAGTAATTTGTCATAGTTACTGTGCGAACCAATCCAAAACCAAACAACTGTATTTGAGTCTTTCATAACTCCTACAGCACGCCAACCAATTCCAGCTCTAACGGAATATATAGGTTGATTGGCTTTCAGTTTTTTGAATTCTAGGCTGGGATGTGAAGGATTTTGCTTCCAAAGCTTATAGTTTTTTCTTGCTGTTTTTTTTACTCTTTCTGGTAGTTGAGCAAAACATTTGATAAATTCGCTAGTCAATTCTGACTTCATAATTCATCAAAGCCCATTTTTTGTGTCTTCCCATTTAGAGAATCACTTAAAGCTTTTGTTGCCAGCTCTTCCAATTTTGAATTCTGTGGTTGGGATAATTGCTGCTGCCATTTTAGTTCATTTTCAATATCTTCAATGAGCTGCTCTGCAAGTTCAGTTTGTAAATAGGCTGGTAAATCTTGTGCTTTTCTAAAAGCTTCGGTTAGTAAATCAGTCATGGTTTTGATGATTGTCTGAGAAGATTAGAAATCCTCTAGAACTCTAGCACAATCGCGGATCTTGTAGGTTGAAGAAAAATATTGTGCCCCTACGAATACGAAACAATTCTAAAATATCAAGTTGATAATTTCTTTCGCTGTGGCAGGAGCTAGTAAAACTCCGTTACGATAGTGTCCTGTTGCCAATAAAACATTTTGATAGCCAGCTAGTTTACCAATCACTGGGGCTGGTTGACCTTGAGGTCGCGGTCGTTTGCCCGACCAAGTTTCGAGAATAGTGGCATTTTTCAGCGCAGGACAAAATGCGATCTCGCCTGCTCTTACCTGCTCTAATAATCCCTTTTCCGCTACTACATTGCCCAGCTCATCAGGAAATTCTACTGTGGCACCGAGCCAATATTCCTGATTTCCAAGAGGCACAATATGGATATCATTACCCGTAATTACTGGTTGAAACTCGGCTAAACCTAGATCTTGATTAACTTTTAGCTTCATCGCTTGTCCTAAAACGGGACGCAAATCAAGTTTTTGTGAGACCGATGCTGTAAGGGGTGTCGAACCTAAACCCGCAGAGATAATCACCCAATCTGAATTTATATTACCTTGACTAGTGATTACTCCCTGAGGATGTTCTTCTTGTTCAGAGAACAAAATTTGATTGACGCTCACACCGAACTTAAACTCAACTCCATTTTCCATTGCGGCTTTAACTAAAGTTTCGGTTAATATTTGAGGATTAATTTGTCTGTCTTGAGGAGAATAGACCGCACCAATAATTTTCTCGCCTTGGATATGAGGACATTTACTAGTTAAATATTTTCGATCCCAAATTTCTAATTGCCAACCGTTATTCTGGCGAGTTTCTTGTAATTTATGCCATTTATCTAAATTATCACCATCAAAAAGAAGTTTAATAATTCCTTGACGATTTACAGGGATTTTAATGCCCGTTTTTGCTTCCAACTCAGGAATTAGGGTTTCATAACGCCGCAAGCTGTAATCTCGATATTTCCAAGCTCTGCCTTTTTTTTTGCCACTAATGGCCCCCATCAATACTCCTAACGCCGCACCAGTAGAGCCAGATGCGGGAGTTTTTTGTTCGATTACCATAATATCCAATGAGGGAATCAGGCTTAATTCATACGCGATCGCAGCCCCGACAATTCCGCAGCCAATAATTATAATTTTCGTCATCTACATTTTTTCCAATTCACGGTTAAGCTCAAGCAATTACCCACTACCCACTACCCATTACCCATTACCCATTACTCATTACTCATTACTCATTACTCAAATATGACAGCCTATTTATCCAATACCCTTATCATATTAATTTCAGTCACTCTCTGCTCATTGTTACTGCTGTTAGATGTTCCAGGAATGGAAATATTAGGCATTAGTCCCAATTGGATCTTAATTTTGGTGATTGTGTGGAGTATCAAAAGACCGATTTGGCAAGCCGCGATCGCGGGAATATCCTTGGGACTAATTTACGATGGTATAACTGTTGCCGCACCTTCCCATGTTCTAAGTTTGGTTACAGTGGCAGTTATCACCGCTAGTTTTAACAAGCAAAAATATATCGGAGAAGATTTAATTTCGGTTGTAATCATTACCTTTTTTCTGGCGATTCTTGCCGAAACTATTGTCGCTTTACAATATATTTGGGAACAAATGCTGCCTATTGCGCAGATTTGGCAAGAATATCAACAGGTAGTAATTATTTCGGCTTTGATTAATAGTCTTTGGACTCCTGCTATTTATTTTCCCCTAAACAAGTATTGGAAATAGTCTAATTGATAATGGCTAATAGCTAATGGCTAATTGTTAATTGCTCATTGCTAATTAGGGTGTATTCATAGTAGATTCTTTTAAGATAATCTTTTCTAAAGAAGCGACAGGAAACATTATTCCCGATTTCTTATTAGGAGTATTCAAGGTGTTGAATATTCGATCCCAAAATCCTTGAATACCATAGTTTCCCTTAAAATTAGTATGGTGAAGATCGTGAAAATCTGAGGGAATAAAAAATATTGATAAGGAACTATGACCTTCTAAATTATAAGCATTCCCAATCAGAGTCCAGGCAAGAAGCTGAGTAATATCATATCCAAAGATGAAGATCGGCAATAGATCTGTGATTGTAACCACAACATATTCCACCATGCTTTTATGGCCAGCTACAAAACTTGATGTATCACGAAATTCATGATGTTTAAGATGAAATTTTTGTAAGAATCTTCTATGAAAAAGCCAATGAGAAATATAAAAACATAGATCGGCAACTACTATTCTCATCAAGAACCAACCAAAATTGAGAGATAAGCTATTGCCTCGATGAACTTCCGTCGCTAAATAGAGAATAATTGAGACTGAGATTAACGCCTTGATTTCTCCTGTAATAATCCCTTTGATAGTAAAGCTCGGGAATTTTTGCTTTCTTACCTTCGCAACTCTTGCCCTAAATTTTTCTCGTAAAACATCATTTCTTTTAATTACTTTTTCGATAAATAGACCAATAGCGTAGAAAGAACCCGAACCAATAATCCAGTAGAGAAATACCTGAGAAATAAAGTTTAGTTCTATATTAGATGATGACCAATAAAAGACTTGTTGTAAGATTGTACAACTAATGGCAACTTTGAGATAAAATTCAATTTCAAAACAAAAATTTAAAATTTTTTTCATATTAATCAATATTAAATAAAATCATGAATATTTTCGAGACTGGAAGTTCAGAAGCTCTTGTTTGCTTTGAAGAAATAGCTATTAATGATTTTATTTAATATTGATTAATATGAAAAAAATTTTAAATTTTTGTTTTGAAATTGAATTTTAT
>JBCCYD010000073.1:0-18489 GCA_039190385.1 Cyanobacteria bacterium P01_F01_bin.143
TCCCAACCAGCGATCGCAGATAAATCAGGTCGCAAAAAAATAATATTATAAAAATCATTAAAATGAAAAGTATTGAAGAATTTTTTATCTATCTTGCGAACCTAGATGTCAAGCTGTACCTTGAAGATAACAGCCTAGTTTGTGATGCGACCGAAGAAGTTTTAACTCCCACTCTTCGTTCTCAGCTTGCTGAGCGCAAAGGGGAAATCATGGCTTTTCTCAATCGCGCTCAGGCTAATTCTTTCTCATCAAGAACTATTTCTGCTGTGGCCAGAGATGCCAACTTACCACTGTCATTTTCTCAGCAGCGCCTATGGTTTATTGAACAAATGACGCCAAATACCGCACAATATAATCTTTTTGAAGCCGTGAGGCTAGAAGGACAACTAAATATTGCAGTGTTAGAAAAAAGCGTTAATCAAATAATTCAAAGACATGAAATTCTACGCACTAACTTCAAACTGGTTGAGGAGCAGCCAGTCCAGAAGATAGCACCCAGTTTAGAGTTAACATTGCCGCTCATCGATCTGCGATCGCTAGAAGCAAGGGAAAAGCAAGCAAAACTTCTTAGCTTAGCTAATGATGAGACAATGAAGCCTTTTAATTTATCTTGTGATCCCCTATTACGTATTACTCTAATACATGTAGCCGAAGCTGAATATGTTGTACTGCTGACGATACATCACATTATCTCCGATGCCTGGTCAATTGGAATTTTTATTCAGGAGCTGACAATATTATATGAAGCTTTTTCTCAAGGCCAACTTAACCCACTACCTGAATTACCAATTCAATATGCCGATTTTGCTATTTGGCAGCGTCAATGGCTAAAAGAAGAAGTATTAGACAAGCAGTTATCTTACTGGAAGCAACAACTAAAAAATCATCCTCCCGTACTGCAACTACCAACAGACCGACCTCGACCTAAAATCAAGAGTTATCAAGGGGCTAAACAATCTTTTGCCATTCCCATCGAGATTGCCAATAAACTAAAAGCCTTAACTCAGCAAGCAGAAGCGACGCTGTTCATGACTTTACTCGCGGCATTTAATGTTCTTTTATATCGCTACTCTTTGCAAGAAGATATTGTCGTTGGCTCCGTGATCGCTAATCGCAATCGAAGAGAAACAGAAAGATTGATTGGCTTTTTTGTTAACACCTTAGTGCTACGGACAAATCTAGCTGGCAACCCGAGCTTTCGCGAGTTACTAATGCGGGTTAAACAAGTCGCTTTAGCTGCCTATGAACATCAGGATTTACCCTTGGAAAAATTGGTTGAAGAGCTGAATCTAGAACGAGATTTGAGCTATGACCCTCTGTTTCAAGTCATGTTTGTGCTGCAAAATACTCCAGATGAAGAGCTAGATCTCGGAGAGTTGAACCTAACTTTTGTGCCCCAGGAAAATTCAACTGCCAAATTTGATTTGACGCTCAATATGTTTGAGAGTGATTCAAATATAGATGGTGAATTTGAATATAATACGGATTTATTTGATCAATCAACGATCGCTCCAATGACAGAACATTTTATTAGTTTATTGTCGAGTATTGTTGAGAATCCAGAACAACCCATTACTCAATTACCTTTATTAACCGCAACAGAGAAAGGAAAAATATTACGAGAATGGAATGATACGACCGTTGCCTATCCAAAAACCCTCTGCTTTCATCAACTATTTGAAGCTCAAGTAGAGCGAACCCCGGAAGCAGTTGCCGTAGTCTTTCAAGACCAGAAATTAACCTATAAAGAACTCAATCAGCGCGCTAATCAGTTAGCTCATCATCTGCAAAAATTAGGAGTCACACCAGAATTTAAGATTGGACTTTGCGTCGAGCGATCGCTAGAAATGATTATCGGAGTCTTAGGCATTCTCAAAGCGGGGGGAGCCTATCTGCCTCTTGATCCGACCTATCCCGCCGAACGTCTGGAGTTTATGCTGGCAGATTCTCAAGTCTCGATTCTGCTGACCTCTCACAAACTAATTGACCAACTACCTCAAATCGCAACAAAAATTATTTGCCTAGATACAGAAGATTTGCCACCAGAAAGTTCAACTAATCCTGATAGTCAAGTTACCATCCAAAATTTAGCTTACTTAATTTACACTTCAGGTTCCACAGGAACACCCAAAGGAGTTTTAGTTTCCCATGAAGGGTTAGTAAATCTGACCCAAGACAAAATTAGAACCTGTCAAGTGCGAGGGAGTAGTCGCATTCTGCAATTTTTCTCCCTGAGCTTTGATGCTTCGATCCCAGAAATAGTAATGGCCCTAGGTTCCGGGGCAGCACTTTACCTAGGGACTCCAACCGAATTATTACCAGGTCAAGCCTTACTCGAATTTTTACGTCACAATTGTATAACTCATATTACTATCGCCCCTTCGGCCTTAGCGGTATTACCAGCGACAGAATTACCAGACTTAGAGATGGTATTAGTTGGCGGAGAAGCTCCCACACCTGAGTTGATTACTCAATGGTCACAGGGCAAACTATTTATTAATGCCTATGGGCCGACAGAAACAACCGTTAATGCCAGTATGGTGCCCTGTGGCAAAGTTGAAGGATTGTTGCCCACGGTACGACCCTCAGCTAACAAACAGCTTTATATCTTAGATGCCAATCTACAGCTCTTGCCCGTGGGAATACCTGGGGAACTTCACATCGCGGGAATCGGCCTAGCCAGAGGATATCTCAACCGTCCGCAAAAGACTGCTACAACTTTTATTCCCCATCCTTTTAGTAGTGAGCCAGGAAGTCGTCTGTATAAGACAGGAGATTCAGCTTATTATTTAAGTGATGGTCGGATACAACTTCTCGGTCGTCTTGATCATCAAGTTAAAATACGTGGTTTTAGGATCGAACCAGGAGAGATTGAAGCACGCTTAAATCAACATCCAGCAGTTCAAGAAAGTATGGTGATCGTCCGTGAAGATATTCCGGGAGATAAACAATTAGTGGCTTATCTGGTAGCACAAAAGTCGCTTGTAATTAGTGAGTTACATCGCTTTATTGCTGATAAATTACCTAAGTATATGATTCCGAGTGCTTTTATCATCCTTGATAGTTTCCCGCTAAATCCTAATGGCAAAGTAGATCGTGCGGCGCTACCAAAACCAGATTCTGCCAGCTCAAGATTAGCCAAAGAATTTGTCGCTCCTCGAAATGCCACTGAAGAAGTTTTGGCCCAAATTTTCGCTGAGATACTAGAGATTGAACAGGTAGGGGTTTACGATAACTTTTTCGATCTCGGGGGTCATTCCTTATTAATAACTAAATTAATTTCTCGATTACTCAATAAATTTAACCTAGAGTTGAGTGTGATCGATTTATTTGAAGAACCGACAGTGGAAGGTTTAGCAGAACGGATTTTAACAATAAAATCTAGTGGTGCCAATTTTAGTAATCGCGATCGCCAAATTGCCACTTTACTAAATGCCGATGCTATTCTCGATTCTTCTATTCAGCCTCAAGCTATTGAACAACAGTTAAAATTTTCTAAAAAAGCTATTTTATTAACTGGGGCTACGGGCTTTGTGGGGGCATTTTTACTAAACGAACTTTTACAACAAACCTCAGCTTCTATTCATTGTCTAGTCCGAGCAGATACTATCGAATTAGCCTGGGATAAGTTAGAAAACACTCTTAAATCCTATTTACTATGGCAAGAAACTTTTAGATCGAGAATTATTCCTGTTGTAGGGGATTTATCTCAGCCTTTGTTAGGGCTTGAACAGCAACAATTTCAAGAACTGGCAACTCAGATTCAAGCTATTTATCACAATGGGGCTTGGGTTCATCATGCCTTGCCCTATTCAATACTCAAAGATACTAATGTTTTAGGCACTCAAGAAATTTTAAGATTAGCTTGCCAAGGCCAACTCAAACCTGTCCATTTTATCTCTGCGACTAGTGTTTTCCCAGAAAGATCAGGATCTACCGTGCAGATTATTCACGAACAAGATTCTCTGGATAATTATCAAGTGCCATTGGACGGTTATAGTCAGAGTAAATGGGTAGCTGAGAAGTTGGTCAGAGCAGCTGGCGATCGCGGACTAACTATCAGCATCTATAGATTGGGCAGGATCTCAGGACATAGTCAAACAGGTGTTTTTAATAATAATGATTATTTATACAGACTAATCATCGGTTCTGTCCAACTCGGGACTATTCCCCAAAATGAATTAATTCAGAATCTAATTCCGGTAGATTATGCGGTAAGCGCAATTATTCATCTATCTCAACAGCAAAACTCTGAGGGAAAAGCTTTTCACCTCATCAATCCCCAACCAGTTTCGACCAATATCTTCTTTAAGAAATTGCTGACTCTTGGTTATCCCATTAAACAGATTGCCGATGAACAATGGTATCAGCAACTGCTTAATATTGCCGAAAATGAGCCTGAACATCCATTGTATGCCCTAGTTCCTTTGCTCGCGGGAGAAAGTGATTATGATTCTCAAACAGCTGCGCTTGAGGAAGTGGCAGTTAAATCCGACGAAGTCGAAGCGGATTCACAAAGTATCCTCGACCGTCAAAATACTCTTAATGGATTAAAAAATACTAATCTTACTTGTCCTGCGATCAACGATCGGTTATTAGATGTCTATTTTTCTTATTTGATTGATAATGGTTTTTTAGCTCCTCCGCCTATTTCAGAACTCACTGAAATAAAACAAGAATTTCTGAGCTCCAACTAAATTAACCTAAGTTAAGAAAATAATTTACTCTCAAAATTTATTAATTTTAAAAATCATGAATCCAACAGAAACATCTCCCGAAAATCGCTATACAGATTACGACCCCTGGGCTTGGTTATACAACAAATCAGAAGCCCATTTGGCAGCGGCCAGGGTATTCCCTCTGATTGAAAAGTTGCTCATTCCTAAATTGGGTTCAAACGCAAAAATTTTTGATCTTTGCTGTGGTACCGGTCAATTATCCCAAGAGCTACTCACCCGAGGGTATCAAGTTATCGGACTTGATGGTTCAGAGCAGATGTTGTCTTATGCTAGGCAAAATGCCCCCAACGGTGAGTTTATCCTTGGGGATGCTCGTTCATTTCAAATAGAACCCAAAAGCTTTAATGCCGCCATCTGTACTGATTCGGCGCTTAATCATATGATGAACCTAGAGGATCTCAAACTAGTTTTTCAGAACATATACAATATTCTGCAAGATGATGGTCTATTTTTATTTGATCTGGGTTTAGAAAATCGCTATAGTAACATCGCGATCGCTGATGGTGAGATGCAAGAAAATTATGCCTGGACTGTAGGCGAGACCTACGATTCTACAAGCAACTTGGGCAGCTTTACCATTACTATGTTCCAACCTAATGAAGAACAGATAGGTAAAAAAAGTAACTTATTTAGATCAATATCTTACAGTTTTAAACGTCTAATTTACAATAAATTTTTCCGTAATATCAATCCAGCCAAATTATTAGACTTGGTAGAGAAAGATTGGCAATCGTCAAAAATTGATTTTTCAGTCAGACCCCATGCCAAAGCTGAGATTTGCTCATTATTAACCGAAGTAGGATTTACTTCCTTTGAAATTTACGACTCTAGTGGGCAATTAGCCAAGCCACAAGAAGCTCGTGATGCTTGTTTTTTAGCGCGCAAGCTTGCTGCTTTAAGTTGATTTGAGATTTAGTTCCCACAATCACCAAAACTTACATCAAAAATTATTTAAAACTATGACTAATACTAAAATATCGCCCCCCAAGCTCCAGACGAACCAGAATTTACGACAAAAACATTTGCAAGCCTTGAGCGATCGCTATACCCAACGAACCAAAACGTCAAAACAGATGAACCAGGCTTATCGTTCTGTTTTAGCCGATCCTCGCGTACCCCAATGGTTTGAGCCAACAACCAAAGAAATGTGTTATCTGATTGCGGCACAAAAAGCTCAAGGCTCTAAAGTTTGGGATATCGATGGCAATGAATATATCGATATCATTATGGGATTTGGGAGTAATCTTTTAGGTCATAATCCACCTTTTATTAAAGAGGCAATTCAGGGCCAACTGGAAAAAGGATTCCCCTTAGGACCACAATCAGCATCTGTCGGCAAAGTTGCTGAGTTGATCAGCGAATTGACTGGGATGGAGCGGGTTGCTTTTAGCAATACGGGAACAGAAGCTGTAATGAGCGCAATTCGCTTAGCTCGCTCCCATACCAAGCGTAAAAAAATTGCCATTTTTACCAATTCTTATCACGGTCATGCCGATGGAGTTTTAGTCGAATCTCTCGGTCTTAAATCACCTAAGGTCTTGGAAAAAATTGGTGGTAACTTTATCACTTCGCGAATTAATTCCTGGGCCTGGCCTTCATTCCGTGGCATACCATATTCAATTGGTAAAAATGCTCTGATGCTAGAGTATGGCAATCCCCAATCCCTTAAGATCATTAAAGCGAATCAGGGAAAAATAGCAGCAGTATTAGTAGAACCAGTACAAACCGGGAGACCCGATCTTCAGCCCCGAGAATTTGTCCAACAACTTAGACAATTAACGGAACAATCAGGAATCGCGCTGATTTTTGACGAAATGATTACCGGTTTTCGTCTCCATCAAGGAGGAGCTCAAGCTTGGTATGGCGTTGAAGCAGACATTGCTACCTATGGCAAAGTAGTTGGTGGGGGAATGCCTATTGGGATCATTGCTGGCAAGAAAGAATATTTAGACCATATCGATGGTGGTAGCTGGAGCTATGGAGATGATTCTGCTCCTGAGGTCGCAACAACCTTTTTTGCCGGAACTTACTGTAAACATCCTTTGGCGATCGCAGCTAGTCGAGCAGTCCTGAAATATTTAAAAGATAGCGGACCGGCTCTTCAAGAACAACTAAACGACAAAACAACTCAGTTTGTCTCTAATTTGAATAATTTTTTCTCTGACCAGAAATTACCACTTAAAATGGCAAACTTTGGTTCCTTCTTCGGGCCAGTATTCTCAGAAAATGCGGCTAGCGAAAATTTCATAAAGGATTTTGGTTTATTACGCTACCATCTTTTTGACCGAGGTATTCTTCTGCGAGGAGAAGGCGGCGGATTTTTGTCAACTGCTCATTCCGATGCGGACATTAATTTAATTCTGCAAGCAATCAAAAATAGTACCATGGAACTACAAGAAAATGGCTTCTTACAATCTTAGCAGTTATAGAAACTTCCTTCTCTAATCAATTGGCTTATTTAAGTCGATAGGGCGATCGCTCGATTATGGGACAATGAAACCCTACTTTAAATATGAACCAGAATTCTCTTCCATCAGAACTTTATCTCCTGGTTCCTGGGAACTTACCAATTGAGCAGGAACTAAGCCAAGAAAGCCAAGTCAAAGTACGTCAAATACTTCAAAGTTTATTACAAGCTCTCAATGAATCATCTAATCGCCAAGCCCTGGTCATTATCGAGCGCGAATTAGCTAAACTTGATTTTAATAATATAGATCCTGCTTTAGTATCTTCAACTCAAACATCCTTAAAACCGTGGGAAGTTGAAGACTTTAATAACTGCTTTAAAATATCTCATATAGATACAGAAGATAAAAGTCTTTGTCTGGTTTGGGGATTGCTAAATGTTTATAAAACTTTGCTGTTACTAGAACAAGATAATTCTACATTTAATCCTAGTCGAATTATCGATTTAAAAGAAGGAATAAGAAGTCATGTATATCTATTAAGCCGAGTTTTTAATTTATCACTAGAGGAAATTTAATGACAATAAGTACAACACAAGCAAAAAAATTAGAGCAACTTTGGATCGGATTTCATTGGCTATTTTTTGTCGATGTTCAAGGTCTTATTATTTGTTTACTGCGCTTTGAAAATCAGCTAGAGGCTAATAACCTAATAGAAGCAGAAGTCGAATTAGCAACGGCGACCAAATTAATGTTAGCTTCCGGCTCAGCGATGGAACTCGCTGGTAGTTTTAGTCGAGAAGAATATGAACAGCAAGTTCGGCCGACGATGATGCCCCCTCAAGTTCGCTCCGAAAATTTTAGTGGCTTGATGTCTTGGGATCATGCCTTACTGATGAAAATTTGGAAACGACTGTCTCCTGTTTTCAAGACATTACCAACAGAACTTCATGCCCAACATCGAGAGTTTGTTGCAGCTTATCTTACCCTAGCCAATTCTCATACGGCAGTTTGTGATCAATTTGGCGGTAGTGAAAAAGGTAGTTTGCGATGTAGCAAAAGTTCGGCAGTCAGTAGATTAGAGCTTTTTGGCAAAAATCGTTTAAAACTAATAGATCCTAAGCGTCAATGTAGAAATAGCTAAGATGTTTTTTACAACTTTTAGCTACTTTTTTATTAGTTTTAATTTATATGAAAAATTTATTACCATTAAGAAAATTTTCTTGGCTATTTTTTCTGCTGGTGGTCGTTCTAGTAGCTGGATTAGTCATTACAATATCAATCTATCATAGTGATTATCCTGACTATAAACTTCCAGCTATTAACAACTCATCTGTTCCCGCGTCAGTTTATCCTCAGCCGTCTTCGAAAAGACCTAAATCCCTTCGTAAAAATGTTGTTGATCTCACAGCAGCAGAAAAAGAAGCTTTTGTTAATGCAGTAAATACTTTACAAAACACATTTCCCCAAGGAAGTGAGCTCAGTATTTACGAACAATTTGTTCTCGAACATATTTTTACTATGGGCTTTTATTCAGGAAGTGGCTCTCAAGGTGAAATGAAAGTTAACCCAGCCCATGCCATGCCTGCATTTTTACCTTGGCATCGTCAATTTTTATACGAATTTGAACAAGCTTTGCAAAAAATTGACCCCAGCGTAACCATTCCTTATTGGGATTGGACAGATCCTCAAGCACTGGCGATTATTCTTCAAGATGATTTTCTTGGCTCGACAGGAGAAGGGATGACAATTGAAATTCCTGGGAAAGGAACATTTACCGGTGGGGTAGTTTCCTCTGGAATATTTGCTGATTGGAAATTAAACGAAGCACTTCATTTCGACAACATTACGGGAAATTCATTAGGACCAAAACTCAAGCGATTTATCGGATTACCACCATGCGATCAATATCCTATTCCGAAAGCCAAAGTAGCAAAACTTTTCGAGGTAGATAATTATGAAATTTTTAACGCTCTTTTAGAAGGTGCATTTAAATTAGATAAACAAAATCATTGGGTTGAAGGTTGGGAACTCCATGCTCATATTCATTCACTGATTGGTGGTAGTCTAGTCGATAAGTTTGAACCAGGCCGCGTTCCCCATCAAATCCAAATTTTAGGGACCATGGACAGTGTGCCCTGTTCTCCCTACGATCCCATATTCTGGTTAAATCATGCCAATGTAGATCGTCTATGGGCCCAATGGCAAGATCAAGGACATACGGGAAGCAATTTTTATCCATCTGAAGGAATGCCGTTTGGTCATAATTTGCGAGATCCCATGTGGCCTTGGGATGGTGGTTTATCTACACCAGGAACCAACTATTATCGTAACCTCACTACTTTTACCTCTAGCATCAAGACGAATATTGTAGTTAGACCTTTGGATGTTCTTGATTTTCGAAAACTAGGTTATGGCTACGATACCACTCGAATAAATCAGTTATCAGTTATCGGTTATCAGTTATCAGGTTTCAATTAGGGATTGAACTCTTTTACTGTTTACTGATAATGCCGATAACCCAACAAGACTCTAATAATCCGCTAAGTATTTAAATAATCAAGATAAGAGCAGTTGATGCCAAGCACTAATAATTTACATGACCTCACAAAAACAACCTCAAATTACCGATGAAATTCTTCAGGGTAATTTAGTTAAACTAATGTTCAAGTTATCAATTCCTAGTATTTTGGGGGTCCTAATTGTTAGCTTAAATACTTTTATTGATGCTTTATTTGCAGGAAGATTTATCAATGCAACTACTTTTGCGGGAATAGCTTTGGCATTTCCATTTACAGGAATAGTAGAAGGATTGGCAGCTTTGATTGGAGTAGGTTCGGCTTCTATTCTCAGTAGAGCGATCGGCTCGGGAGATCTGAAAACTCAATCGAAAATATTTAGTAACTTTATCGTATTAAGTATCATAGCTTCATTTTTTATCACCATTATTGGTTATGAGTTTGGACAAGAATTAATTACATTAATGGGAGGAACTGGGGAAGTTGCGCTAGAAGGGACAAAATATTTAACAACTTACATACTAGGCTCTATTATCTTCATTGCAGGAACTGCTTGTGGGGAAATCCTAATTGCCGAAGGTCAAATTAGGATAACTACAATCTCTATGTGTATTTTTGTAGCTGTTAATGTTTTTTTAAACTATATATTTATAATCACATTTGACTGGGGAGCTTCAGGACTGGCTCTGGCGACAATTATTGCTATGATTGTCTCTAGTATTAATAGTTTCAGTTATTTTTTTCGTGGTAAAAGTTTTATTCCCGTTAATCTAAAGAAAATGACTTTTGCTAGAGATTTATTTTTACCAATATTATCGGTAGGAATCGCAGAATTATTTTTTCCAGTGATAAATTTACTTCAAGATTCTGTCGTTTTTAATTCCTTATCTACTTATGGCACAAGCACCGACATTGCTTTTTTTGGCGCAGCAGGACAAGTAATTGCCTTAGCTTTTATTCCAGTTTCTGGTCTTGCTCAAGCATTACAGCCAGTAATAGGAATGAATTATGGAGCAAAAAAAACAAAGAGAATCAAGAAAGCTTATTTTGTTTTTGCTAGCTGCGGTATTATTTTATTATTATTAATTTGGGTCCCTTTGCAACTATCACCAAAAACATTTTTAAGTTTTATTTTACCCGATACTAACTTTACCAATGATGATCTGTTTCATTTTAGAATTCTTAGTATAATAACGCCCATCTGGCCTTTAGCAACATTTAGTAATACTCTTTTTCTTTCTTTGGGTAAGGGTGGGACTATATTATTTGTTCTTTTGTTAAGAACTATAGGTTTAAAAATCCCTATGGTGTTATTCTTTGCAAGAATATATGAAATCAAAGGTGTATACTATGGTCTATGTTTTGCAGATCTTATATTTATGATTGTAGTCATAGTTTTAACTATTAAGGAGTTTGATGAATTAAAAAAAATAAAGGTTTGAAAATTTGTAATTTTTGTGTATAAAATAAAAAAAACACAGGCTATAAAGAAATAAAAAATAGGAGAAAATTATGTATCAAAATGGTCAAGAAGATAATAGAACTTATAAAGTCGTAGTCAATCACGAAGAACAATATTCAATTTGGCTAGCTGATAAAGAAAATCCTTTAGGCTGGAAAGATGTGGGAAAAAGCGGGTTAAAACAAGACTGCTTAGCCTATATCAAAGAGGTCTGGACTGATATGAGACCACTCAGTTTAAGAAATAAAATGGCAGAGACTGCTAAGTAACTGCTAAGTAGTAGTCTGTCAATTTTGAAATAAGAATTAATTAAGTAGTACTTTAATGAACATAAGGGTTTTGATTAAATCTCTAAAACCAATTTTCTTTCTTGTCGGTTTGCTAATAGCTTTATCCATAGGCCAAACAAATTTACAAAGTAGCCCTAAAAATACCGAAATTCTTTGGGATAACTACGGCGTACCCCATATTTATGGAGTAAATGAGCAAGATGCTTTTAAAGCCTTTGGTTGGTCGCAAATGCAAAGTCATGGCAATCTCATTTTACGTCTTTACGGTCAAGCTAGAGGCCAAGCTGCTGAATACTGGGGAGAAGATTATTTAGAATCAGACCAATGGGTTCTGACGATGGGTGTTCCGCAACGGGCGACAACTTGGTATCAAGAGCAAAATAGTAATTTTCGTAGCTATTTAGATGCTTTTGCCGATGGAATTAATAGCTATGCCCAAGAATATCCTGAGTTAATCGACGATGAAGTTGAGGTAGTGTTACCGGTAACGGGAGAAGATGTCCTAGCCCATGTTCAAAGGGTACTTAATTTTACCTTTATAGTAGACCCAGGAACTGTGGCTGAAACCCTGGGAGATTTGGGCGATCGCGCACAACGAAAACAATCTAAAGGTTCTAACGGTTGGGCGATCGCGCCTAGTCGTTCGGCTAGTGGCAATGCGATGTTACTAGCTAATCCCCATTTGCCTTGGGCAGATTTATTTCTCTGGTATGAAGCACAGATTACAGCTCCCGGAATTGATGCCTATGGTGCAACGTTGGTGGGTGTTCCTGTTTTGGCGATCGCGTTTAATCATAATTTAGGTTGGACTCATACGGTTAATACCTTTGATGGCTGGGATTTATATGAGCTCACACTGGCTGAGGATGGTTACCTCTTCGATGAGAAGGTAAGAAATTTTGAGCAAGAAACGATTGAGATTCAAGTCAAACAAGCAGATGGCACCATGCGATCGCAGGAACTGATTGTCAGAAAATCAATTCATGGTCCGGTAATCAAACAAGAATCAGGAACGGCCTATGCCCTAAGAGTTGTGGGTTTAGATCGTCCTGGAGTATTAAAGCAATGGTGGGACATGGCAAAAGCCCAGAATTTTCAGCAGTTTGAACAGGTCTTAAAACGTTTGCAATTGCCAATGTTTACGATTATGTATGCAGATCGAGAAGGGCATATCATGCATTTATTTAATGCTCAAGTTCCGATCCGCGATCGCGGAGACTTTGCCGACTGGCAAGAAATTATTCCTGGTGATACCTCTGATACTCTCTGGACGGAAATTCATCCTTATCAAGATCTGCCTCGAATTGTTGACCCTGCCAGCGGCTGGCTACAAAATGCTAACGATCCGCCTTGGACAACTACTTTTCCTAGAGAAATAACTTCAGAAGATTATCCGAGCTACATCGCTCCTCGGCAAATGTACTTTCGCGCCCAGCGCTCTGCTCGGATGTTAGCCGAAGATGAGCAGATTTCTTTTGCCGAAATGATTGCCTATAAACATTCAACTCGCATGGAAATAGCTGATCGTCTGCTTGATGATTTGCTACCTGCTTTACGCAATGAAGGTAGTCAGCAAGCAATTAAAGTTGCAGATGTGCTAGAAAATTGGGATCGTCAAGCTAATGCTGATAGTCGAGGCGCAGTCTTATTTGCTGCTTGGTTAGAAGAGACAGACTTTGATACTTTGTTTGCTCAACCTTGGCAAGCAGAATCGCCGTTTGATACTCCCGATGGATTAGCCAATCCCCAACAAGCAGTCACCGCAGTTTTAGTGGTAGCTGATGCGATCGAGCAAAATTATGGTGCCCTAGATATATCTTGGGGCGAAGTTTTTCGCCTCCAATATGGCAATAAAGATTTTCCTGCTAATGGTGGACCAGGATATTTAGGGATTTTTCGGGTAGTTGATTTTTTCCCCATAGAAGAGTCGAAAATGTTTCAGGCCTTTGATGGAGATTCTTTTGTCGCGGCAATTGAGTTTTCACAACCAATTAAAGCTATGGCACTGACGACCTATGGTAATGCTACCCAACCCGACTCTAGTCATCTTGGAGATCAATTAGATTTATTTACCCAAAAACAGTTACGCCCCGTCTGGTATTTACGTTCGGAGGTAGAGACTAATTTGCAGGAGCGGACAACTTTTTAACCAATTTAAAATTATTTATATGCTATGAGCTAATCACAATAAGGCTGTTGACAATATAACAAAGAGCGATCGCGTTTAATCTAAGTGCGATCGCTCTTTGCTATTTATACAAATTTAACTCTGATAATGCGATCGCTTTGTTCAATCAAAATTGTCAACAACTTTCGAGACACGACTATAAAGCTATCTTAAGATTTTCTTTGTATTCTGCTAGGTCGCTAGAAAAATGGCCGATTGCTGCTTCTCGATCTGAGAAGATTAGCTCAATATCTCTGGTGGATGTCAAGCATAAGTAACATTTCGTTACAAAGTTTGTTACTATTATTTACATAAGTTAACAAAGAGGAACTTCAATATGTTTGCACCTATCGTTGTATTAGTCCGTAACTTCCTAGGCAAAACTAAGTTCAACAAGTTTCGTGGAAGAGTGATAGCTTCTCACAGCAAAGTGATTACCAAATTTTGTAACTTTGTCGGTCTTGAGAGAACAGCAAGACAAAACATGATCCGTACAGCTCGCGACAACGGAAAAAGACTTGGACTACTTGCATAAATTACACTTTTTGACTACTGTGATGAATACCCTTGTGGTATCTCATTTAAAAAACGTAGTTTTCTGAAAGGAAATAACAATATTTCAATAGTGAATCAATCTATAAGAATCAAATTAATCCAGTTTTTACAAGAAGAATTATCAATTCCCGCCAATTCAATCGTTCTCGCGATGCGCCATCATCAGGAAGAGTCTGAGCAACTGCCCATGGTTCTTTGGCAATATGGCTTAATTACGATTCAACAACTGGACAGGATTTTCGACTGGCTAGAAACAGCTTAAGAGAATTGAGAATTAAGAGAATTGAGAATTGAGAATTGAGAATTGAAAATTGTTTACTCTCTTTTTGTTATGAGTTGAGGGTAAGGGGTTTTCAACAGTGTGAATTATCAATTCATTAAATATCCTTCAATTAAGATATCTTGTTCAATATTTTGAATTGTGATTCTTTCTAGTTGTAAGGCTTGGGTCATTTTAGTGAAGCCTAGCTCTCCTACGGGGGAAGGTGCAGTATTGCCACCAATAATTTTTGGGGCAACAAATGCCATTACTTTTTGAACTGCTCCATCCGCGATCGTGTTAGCGGCTAATACTCCACCACATTCCCAAAGAATTTTTGATAGTCCTCTGTCGTAGAGATTCGTCATGACAGCTTTGGGAGTGACAGCTTCTAGTTCACAAATTTCGACTCCTTGAGTAATCAGCTTTTTCTGTAAGCTGGGATTGCTATCTTTTTGGGTGAAGATTAAAGTCGGAGCAATATCGGTTTGCCAAAGATTACATTCTGCGGGTAAATCTAAACTGCGACTCATGACAACTCGCAAAGGATTATGTTCGGTCAAATTATGAGTTGTCAGTTGAGGATTATCTTTTCTAACGGTATTGCCACCAATGATGACCGCATCACAAGTACTGCGTAGTTGATGTACTTGATGACGGGACGCTTTTCCTGTGACCCAGGCACTATGACCAGTGGAAGCAGCAATTTTGCCGTCTAGGGTCATGGCATATTTAAGAATGCCAAAGGGTTTTTTGTGGGTAATACGATGAATGAAAGCTTCGTTGAGTTGACGACAAGCTGCTTCTTCGATGCCGACAACTACTTCTATGCCAGCATCTTGTAATGTTTTAATGCCACCACCAGCAACTCGTGGATCACAATCCACCATTCCCACGACGACTTTGGCAACTCCCGCAGCAACTAAAGCTTTACTACAGGGGGGAGTGCGACCATAATGATTGCATGGTTCTAGGTTTACATAGACTGTGGCTCCTTTAGCAGCTTCCCCAGCATCTTTGAGGGCGAAGATTTCGGCATGGGGTTGTCCTGCTTGGGGATGATATCCTTCACCGATGATTTTGCCATCTTTAACAATAACTGCTCCTACTAGGGGATTGGGAGAAGTTCTTCCTGCTGCTTGGTTTGCCAGTTGAATACATCTCTGCATCATCTGGCGATCTGATTTAGACATTTGATCAATGTTCAATGATTAATGGTCAATGTTCTGGCATTTATCGGTTGAACATTCAAGTTTATCCTGACGCGTTGCTAAAATCTCAGCTAAGCTGGGTCTTCCTGTGAGTTGTAAACGTTTATCTGCCCAGATACTGTAGATAAAATTCGCTATTTTCGCGATCGCGGGTATTTTGGTAATGGCATAAACCCAACCGAGACCTAATTCTTCATAAACTCGGCGAAATACTTCTACGTTTTTAATGATTGTGCCATCGGCGAGAATGCCATGAATTCTTCCCATCGCGATCGCGTAATCGATTCCGGCATGGTCTTGGGGATTATAGTTAGGATCGGCGATATCGACAAAGTTCACAATTCCTCTTCCGGCGTCTCGTTTTTGGAGGAATTTGACCTCCCGCAGACAGAGGGGGCATTCGCCATCGTATAGTAGTTTAATTTTCCAGGTGGTTGAGATTGGGTTCGCGATCGTCATATAGTTTTGATTTTGAAATATTTTTCTTATATCTAGATCATAGAATAGTCTTAAGGTTTATTTCCAGTTATTTTCTATATCAATTTAGATAGAGTCAGATCTTAAAAAGAATGTCATACTAAATTAAACCATGTTCACAACAAATCCCATTGGTAGGGGCGAACGGCCGTTCGCCCTTACAGAAACAAGTGTCGCATTCTGATTTTAAATTGGTATCACAAACCATTCCCAATGAGTATAAACGGTGCCTAGTACTTCACCAAGTTTGAAATGAGGAATTGATATGAGCAGAGGGGCAGCCCTAAAGGATACCGCTTCGCATAAGGGGCAGAGGAGCGGAGGGAGATAATTACCAAAATTTATCCCTCAAAACAAAGTTGACGTACTACTAGTAGTGAGGATGGGAAAAATCAATATTCTCTGAAGTGGATTGTTCACAATCGAGAGCTGTTTGATTTTGTAGGAAAAGCGATCGCAACTCCAATCGCGATCGCATTGACACAGCGAATTCTAAAAAAAAGCTTGAGCTAAACATCGATAAGCTCATCTAGAGAATAAGAAATATAAATAAATTAATCACTAAATACTGAATTTAGATTATCGTTAAAAGTGTCGAAATAAAGTGAACTTTACAGATGAAAAATATTTTGTCAATTGATGGTGGCGGGATTTATGGCTTTGTGCCCCTAGCCGTATGTATCGAAATAGAGAAAGAACTAAATAGGCGAGGATTTGCAACAAGAGATGGGAATCCTGCTGAGCTTAGTGACGTTTTCGATATTTTTTATTGCACTAGTACCGGTGCAATTATTATTGGCGTTGCCCTAGCTGGTATTAACGAAGATGGGGCTCCGAGAGTAAGAGGATTTAATGCCCAAAAAGTAAAAGATTTATACAGTACATTAGGTCCTATTATTTTTGGAGAACAAACAGGGGCTATCTCGATAGGCGGTATCCCTATCAACGGGCCTAAATTTGATGGAGTTGAATTAGAAAATTCTTTAGCTCTTCTCGGAAGGAGACCACTATCGCGATTTAGCATTCCCAACTTGAATGCACAAAACAAGCCTTTGGATGTAGCTATTTCAGCCTTTAACCTAAGCACAGGAAAGCCCCAATTTTTTCGCTCATGGATTAATGGTGCAGCAAATGGAGACATTGATGTTATAGATGCAATTTTAGCTTCTTCCTTTGCACCATTGTTTTTCCCCCTAAAAGAAATTAACAGGCAATTCTATTCTGATGGGGGAATTTTTGCCGTAAATCCCGCATTATTTGCACTCACAGATACATTAAAGCGATTTCCTGGAGAAACAATAAATGTTGTTAGCCTTGGCACAGGAGAGTTTCCCGGAGCATTTGAACCCGCGACAGAAGCAGATGTCGATGTTTTCTTTTGGGCTAGTAGAGTTTCAAGAATCATTCAAGATGGTCAAATTAGTTCCTCTGATGAACAGCTCCAAACAATTGCAGCAGGATTACCTAATGTTAACTACTTTCGTTTTGACGTAATCCTCGATCAACCTAAGAGAAGTGACGAGACGGATCCAGTTATTCTAAATAGTGCCGCAAACAAAATGACTGCGGAAATTTCTACTTCTCGTGGTACACAAAGAGCAGAATTTGAGCGTATGATCAACAGTATCATCAACACTTAATAATTTTGTTCGCACTATTGATGATTAGATGCTGAATAACTTCTGCAATTTGTGAGGGAGTTACATAATTTGGCGATCGCGTAAAAAAATACTCTTTGATGTTTCAGGGAAAGCGAATTCCTAGAAAGCTTGGGCTAAAAATTGAGTTCCAATTCTTGAGGCGCGATCGAGGCAATAAGTAAATCTTATTGGATTGTGTCAATAAAGAGATATTGTTATTCTTCCTTCTTTTCTACAATATCTCCTTGTTTTAATTGAGCTTGGGTAAAAAACTGGTTAGCAACTTGACGGGGATTTTGCTCGATGGCTTGAGTATCTGGATTTAGATCAATACCTGGTTCAAGTTTTTTAGCTCTTTTATAAATAGAGATAGCCCCTTGTATTTTTCCTGACCGGGCTAATTTTTCTCCTTCTCGTAGAAGACTAGGATGAATTGGTAAGTTTTTACAAGTTTTTTGATAGGGTATATTCCCAAAGTATCGATGCCATGAAACTAAGCTTAAGTTTTGACTTAATCTACTGCAAGTATGATCAATTAATTCTTTGACATCTAGAAAAATTAAATTAACTTTATTCTTTGATGTAATAGCAAAATACTTATTATCAGCACTAAATGCTATGTCCGAGACAGAATCTTGATGAGAAATGATAGTCTCCTTGCCGCTGCTGATCTCAATTAATTTAGCTGTTCCATCATCACTTCCAGTGGCAAAATACTTATTATCAGCACTAAATGCTATGTCAAAGACAGAATCTTGATGAGAA
>JBCCYD010000074.1:0-18358 GCA_039190385.1 Cyanobacteria bacterium P01_F01_bin.143
ATTAAAATAGATGATGATATTTTGACCGAATCACAAGAAGTTCCAGCAAACAATAATGATTTCTATCACGATTTAATTAAAGCCAAAAATTGGTTTTATTCTAGTTTACATTATTATATTTTTACAATTTTAAAACTGAGAAAAAACCTACCAGAATCCTTTGTGAGAACAGAGTTTTTACCTGTAGGCGCACCAGATACTTTTTTTGCCTATAATTATTTACAAAAACAACAAAGTCTGAATATCAAATTTACGCAAAATATTATTGATAATTGCAATATTTATTTTAATCTCTATGATCGCTCTAGTTTGCCTTTAAGTTGGTGTGAAATTTTGACGAGCGAATATGATTTAGCTGCTCCAGAAAATAATAGCTATTATCTGTTGAGAATTCGTCCCAAACCTGGGGTCTCTTTTGACACTTCTGAGATTCAGTTTCAAGTAACCACAGAAAATGATTTATCACAGCAAGCTCTTATAACAAAAGATACTGACTCTTGCTGAAACTAAAATCGAACAGAGTTGACTTAAAGCCTTACTATGATTAGTTTATGCTCTTCTTTTTCAGTCAATTAACTCATTACTCATTACTCATTACCCATTACTCATTACTCATTACTCATTACCCATTACTCATTACTCATTACCCATTACTCATTACTTCCCCCGCTATATGTAAACCAAACTTCATAGTGTTTGTGATTTCTGTCATACTACTTTCCTTCGATCGCAATTAATTTGGAACTAGTAAAGTTGACCAAGGTTAAGGAAGAAGGAACATGACTAACTATCAACCAAAGTTTCAGAATGAATTTGCTTTTGTGCCTAGAATGTTGAGTGGAATGGCAGGAGTCGCGATCGCTTTAATGATTGCAACTTCTCTACACTGGATTTGATTGGCTTTGAGTAAAAATAATAATTGATTGATTTACTGGACTATTGATAGAGATTTGGTTTATAACGGACCGAGAGGTTCTCTAGATAATCAATGAAAGTAAATCTTGAAGACGATATATTGGCTATTTCCTATGAAGATCTACCTAAATATAAAAAAGGTGGTTCTGTCGTAAGAAATAGCTATTTTTGGGCTTTAAAATCAATTTCTTGCTATAGTTCCAGAGGTCAAGATTGGGAATACGATCGCGATGTCTGGGTTGCCCTATCCAGAATGCTACTTGCTTTTACTGAATCTGGCTATTTAGGCGATCGCGAGACGACTCTAGAATTTTCGGAAACGACTCAAATTCCTGATGAGTTGCGATCTATTTCCACCTGGCTTTAGGAACTATTCATATAAAATATATTTAATTTACAATTTAAACTTCGGCATTAACTTCAGCTTTCACTGGAGTTTCTTTGGGATCTTCTTCGACCTCAAATTTATAACCAACTCCTCTCACCGTTTGGATATAACATGGTTCGGCAGAGTCAACCTCAATTTTCTTCCGAATTTGCCCGATATGAACATCAACGACTCGTTGATCGCCAACATATTCATAATCCCAAACATTTTGAATTAATTCGTCTCTACGCCACACTCGACCAGGACGACTTGCCAAAAAATGCAGTAAATCGAATTCTAAAGCAGTTAACATAATGAAATCTTCATTAATCTTAACTTCTCGTCTCACAGGATCAATAACCATATGATTAAAGGTTAGAGGCTGTTTTTCCGAGGTGCTGACTGTTCTTTGGCGTTTTAAAATTGCCTTAACTCGAAATTCCAATTCTTGAAGATCGAAGGGCTTGGTGAGGTAATCATCTGCACCTTTGAGAAATCCTTCTTTCTTATCCGAGGCATCAGCCCGACTAGTGAGCATGAGGATAAACACATCGGTGTTACTCTGCATTTCCTCACAGAGGTTGTAACCTAGGGCATCAGGTAAATTGACATCTAAGATTACTAAGTCAGGATTAAATTGCTCGAATAGCTTCAGAGCAGATTGTCCATTGGCGGCAGATTCTACCTGGTATTTTCTCTGATTGAGAAAACGGACTATTAAATTGCGAATTGCAGGATCGTCATCTACGACTAGTATTTTGGCAGCGGCCATATGCATAGTTTTAACCAGAGAAAAAACTAAAAATTTAATAAAGTTATTACAAATAACAAACCAAGTTTCTACTCAGTCTTTTAGTCAATTATTAACCTATATTCTCAGAATGCCAACAACTGAGATCACAGAAAACTCATTTAAATGTACTTTTAGGAAGTTTAGCGTCGCAATTTGCTTGTAGATTAAGTAATATTACAAATAGCGTTCCCAGCTTCTTTTCCTTAACTTTAATTTATGTTTAGACAGATTAGGCAAAAATACGATCTCACCTGGATTACCAAAATCTCTGAAATTGGACAAACTGAATGGGATGCTTTAGCAAAACCTTTACCGACCCCATTTTTGGAATGGGAATGGCTGAACAATCTGGAAACTTCTGGTAGCGCTACGGCAAGAACAGGATGGCAACCTTGTCATCTGGTTGTCTGGCGCAATGGACAATTGGTTGCAGCTGCACCGCTATATATCAAGGGACATAGCTACGGAGAATTTGTTTTTGATAGTCAGTGGGCAGATTTAGCCTATCGTTTGGGCGTGGAATATTACCCTAAGCTGCTGGGCATGACTCCTTTTACTCCTGCGGTGGGATATCGGTTTTTGATGTCTCCTGAGGAGGATGAGGAAGAGATAACAAAAATTATGATCTCAGAGATTGATCGTTTCTGCGATCGCAATAAATTATCGGGATGTAATTTTCTCTTTGTTGATCCTGATTGGCGAAAAATGATTGAGGCTCATGGCTATAGTGCTTGGTTACACCATAGTTATGTTTGGTCAAATCGTAACTTCGAGACTTTTGATTGCTACTTGAAGATGTTTACTTCCAATCAGCGCAAAAATATTAAACGAGAGCGCAAAGCAGTCAACAAGGCTAATTTGGAAATGAAGATTTTTACTGGAGAAGATATTCCACCTTATCTATTCCCGCTAATTCATCGTTTCTATCGGAGTACTTGCGAGAAATTTTATTGGGGCAGTAAGTATTTGACGAAACGTTTCTTTGCACAGCTTTATCCTAATTATGCTCATCGAGTATTATTGGCCGCTGCATATAGAGAAGATGATGGGGATAACCCTGTGGGGATGTCTTTTTGTTTGCGTAAGG
The DNA here is from genome assembly GCA_039190385.1 of Cyanobacteria bacterium P01_F01_bin.143. Lineage (GTDB taxonomy): Bacteria > Cyanobacteriota > Cyanobacteriia > Cyanobacteriales > Xenococcaceae > Xenococcus. The sequence continues at coordinate 3,163 of JBCCYD010000074.1, forward strand.
ACGATATTTTATATGGACGTTATTGGGGATGTTTAGAGGAATATAATGCTTTACATTTTGAGGCTTGTTATTATAAGCCAATAGAATGGGCGATTCAAAATGGAATTAACACTTTTGATCCTGGTGCGGGGGGTAGTCATAAGAAGAGACGAGGTTTTCCCGCTACTGCGAATTATAGCTTGCATCGTTTCCGCGATCGCAGAATGAGCCAGGTATTGCGTAAATATATTGGCGAAATTAACGATATGGAACAACAACAAATAGATGCAATTAATAACGAATTACCTTTCAATAAGCAGGAAATAAAGTTGGATATTTAGCTAATTGCTAATTGGGATCAGGGTGAGTTTACCCTAATCCAACTTACAAATTTTTTTTGAGACGTTAATCTTCTCCTTCGACCATGGCACGATATTCAGCGGCCGACATAATATCTTTTAGTTCCTCATCGGGATTGTCGAGTCGTACTTTAATTAACCAACCTTCCCCATAGGGATCTTCTTGAACAGATTCTGGAGCGTCGATCGCGGTTTCATTTTGTTCGATGACAGTGCCGGAAACAGGCGCTTTTAGGTCCTCTACTGCTTTTACAGATTCGATAGTTCCCAAAGAGCTTCCGAGTTCTATAGAATCACTGACTTCAGGTAATTCGATAAATACTAAATCGCCTAATTGATCGATCGCGAAGGCACTAACGCCAATAGTTGCAATTTCTCCTTCAATACGGACATATTCATGACTGTCAAGATATTTTAAATCTTCAGGATATTCTAGCTTCATTTCCCTTCCTCAATGGCAAGCAAATTTTAGTTTATCGTGTAAATAATGAATTATGTCGGCTGAATAATCAATCAACATCTCATAACTGAATAACTTGTTAGCTGATAGCTGATAACTGATAACTGATAACTGTTAACTGATGACTGATGAGTTGCCTAGGGGAAGAAAAATAGTTAATTCTTCGCCTTGTCGAGATTTTTGTTTGACGGTGAGTTTGCCTCCTAAAGCTTGGAACATGTTTTTAGTGACATCAAGATTGAGGCTCAAGCAACCTGTTTCGGGTTGAAACATTAGCAGTTGGCCGAGAGCTTTGAAAGGATTGTTGGCTTGTTTGCAATGAGAAATGACTTTCAATTTCAGGCGATCGCCAGCAGTCGAGATAGTGAGTCGGATATTGCCGCCATTAGACAAGCTACGAGTACAAGTTTCGATTAATCCAGTCAGAACGCGATCAAGCATTGCAGGATCGCTAATAATAGGAGGAAGTTTTTGCGGTAAAACAATTTCTAAGTTGACATTTCGCCGTTGAGCCTGTTGTTGCCAGCGGGGAATATTATCCTGTAAGACTGTTGCCAAACAGCAGGATGTGAGATGAACAGGATGAGACGCAGGAGAAGTTGATTCCAATTCCGCAGCCCGAAAGATTAATTCCATTCTTTCGATTTGCTCTGTACATTCACGGTCTATGGTTTGTAAGCGGTTGATTGCCTTAGCTGAAAAATCTTTGCTCCTTTTTAGTAACAACCTGGTCATGGTGCGAATTGTGGTCAGAGGCGTACGGATTTCATGGGTTAGAGCTTGTAATAATTCCATCTCTAGCTTGCTGCTGGGGCTAGCATTGACGATGGGAGAAAGATATTCAGTTGTTGTTTCGGTTTTAGATTCGGATACGGCAATAGTTTCAATTTTACGAGTCTTACCAATCGCCAATGCGGTGAGGTTGGGTAAGTTTTGCAGTAAATTACGGGTGAATTGGCTAATTAAGCGATAATCAGGTATTTGTGGAGAAAAATGCTCGATTAGTTGATCTATTTGGGAGAGGCGATCATATTTTAGGAGATATAAACGTGATCGCAAAGTTAGCCAAACTAATTTAATCGTTTCGGGGTCAAAGGAAAAATTAAAGTTGGGCATTCCGACAGCATCTTGTCCTAAAACCATAACCAGAGAAAATTTTTGGGTAAAAATCAGACAAAATTGTTCTTTGGCGATCGGATCACGAGGAATTAAAGGCAGTTCGAGAATGGTCGAGTTGTGATTGTTTTGGCGGTTTTCTGCTGAATGATTGCGATCGCAGGGCATTAGGACATGGGGTTTAAAAGCATCGGGAGTAAAAATTCCCGCTTGAAAACGAGCCAACAAATCTAAATTGCTTAAAATTGGCACAGGAGCCGAAAAAACCAGACCTTGTAGCGTTTGATCAGGACTTATTTCCACGGTAGATAGAAGTAATTGCTCCAGAGCTGCGATCGCGCCAAACCATTCTCGTTGCGCTTTCAACGTTGCCAAGCGCATATTTTCTTCTGTTTGAGAAGGAACTGTTGTTGAAGAATTATCTATCGAGATATCTGGCTCGATTTCTTGGTTGCTATTGAGAACATCACTTAAGGTTTGCAGCAGCCAGTTTTGCACTTGTATCTCGACCTCCTAAAAGAGCTATGTAATATTATTAATACCCAAATATAGTTTGAAAAATTTTATTCCAACTGAACTAATATCCTATCGGGATCAGTGATTTCTTGGTAGTCGTAAAACCGAACCTCTTTTACAGTAATCAGTGTACAGTTATCAGCCCTAAAGGATACCGCTTCGCATATTATCAGTTTGGTTCCTTTATAATATGGGAGAATAATTCTCCTACTTTACATGGCAGTTACTACAGAACAATTACAAATTTGGAAACAACAGCAACGCTCTATTATCTCCCTTACAGCATGGGATTACAGTATTGCTAGAGTTCTGGATGAAGCAGGAGTTGACGTCATACTCGTAGGTGATTCCCTAGCGATGGTAGCTTTAGGTCATCCGACGACTTTACCTGTTACTCTCGATGAAATGATACATCATGCCAAAGCTGTTCGTCGAGCAGTCAAAAGAGCCTTAATTATTTGTGACTTGCCTTTTTTAAGTTATCAAGAAAGTGTCTCCCAAGCGATTAATTCTGCTGGAAGAGTACTCAAAGAAACAGGAGCTGCTGGGGTTAAACTTGAAGGAGGACATACTCGTATTATTAAAACAGTCAAAGAACTTACCGCGATCGGGATTCCCGTAATGGGTCATGTGGGGCTGACTCCGCAATCTTGTAATCGTTTGGGTTATAAACAGCAAGGAAATACGCCTGAGTCTGCTGATCGAATTTTGGATGAAGCGATCGCGTTATCCCAAGCAGGAGCTTTTTCTTTAATTCTTGAACATATTCCCTCAGAATTAGCCGCAACTATCACCAGTACGGTTTCGATTCCGACTATTGGTATTGGTGCAGGAAGTTCCTGCGATGGTCAGGTGTTAGTAACGGCTGATTTATTAGGTCTATCACAAAAAACTCCTCCTTTTGCCAAACCCTATATTGATTTACAATCTATCATGACCGATGCAGTAGAGCGTTTTGCTAAAGATGTCCTAGAAGATCGCTTTCCCATTGACCATTAGTCATTGAATATTGACCATTAATCATTGACCAATTAGCAATTAGCAATTAGCAATTAGCCATTAGCCATTAGCCATTAGCCATTAGCCATTAGCCATTAGCCATTAGCCATTAAATGACCTATACCGTTGCTACTTTTTATAAATTTGTCTCTTTGCCTGATTTTAAAGAGAAAAGACAACCACTTAAAGAATATTGCCAGGCGCAAAATATTAAAGGAACAATTTTATTAGCTCTAGAAGGTATCAACGGTTCGATCGCAGGCTCTCGTGAGGCAATTGATCAAGTTCTAGCTTGGTTACGTTCTGATCCTCGCTTAGTAGATTTAGAACATAAAGAATCTACAGCAAAATCTCCACCTTTTGCCAGGCTCAAAGTCCGACTCAAAAAAGAAATTGTCACTTTGGGTATTCCCGAAGTAGATCCCAATAAACAGGTTGGGACTTATGTTCCTCCCCAAGAATGGAATCAAGTTATTAGCGATCCTGATGTCACAGTTATTGACACCCGCAATCAATATGAAGTAGCCCTGGGCAGCTTTGAGGGAGCAATTGATCCTCAAACCCAATCTTTTCGTCAATTTCCTGAATATATAGCTGAAAATATCGATCCCCAACAACATCCGAAAGTTGCGATGTTTTGTACTGGAGGAATTCGCTGTGAAAAAGCTTCTTCCTATTTGCTATCCCAAGGATTTAAAGAGGTTTATCATCTCAAGGGAGGAATTCTCAAATATTTAGAGGACGTTCCCGTTGAAGAAAGTATGTGGCAGGGAGAATGTTTTGTCTTTGATGAGAGAGTAGCGGTCAAGGAAGGATTAGCTTCTGGCACTTACGAACTTTGTTACGCTTGCGGACATCCAATTACGGAGCAAGATAAAGCTAGCCCTTATTATGAAGATATTATCTCCTGTCCCTATTGCTACGAAGATTTAACTCCCGAAAAAATGGAGCGTCAATTAAATCGCAAAAGACATAGAGCAGATAATAGTTAGACTAAATTAGTTACTAAACTTTTTGGAGAAATCTTTAAAGGTTATTTGTAGACCTAGTAAAAATAATCCTAAAGCGACAAAACCAAATACTCCAGTGCCCAGCGCAGCAACACCGATAACCAAGGTACGGACGGCAATAGTCAATTTGAGAACAAAAATGTTGTCAGATATGATAGGTTTTGTTGAGTAAGTCGTGATAATAGCACTCATTAAATGATACACACCGAAAGCCATGAAGCCAGCAAAAACTGATGATAACAAACATTTAAGAGGGGTAACTTCTTGCTTGTCAGATTGATTAGTCTTGCCAGTTGTGTCAGACTTATTATCTATCGCTACTGATGAATTATCCTTATTTTCCTGGGTCATATACTTGTATGGTGGAGTGCTAGCTTACTTTATGATAGTAAACGCTAGTGCAAATATGCTTTAGCTATATATTACTTAATTAATGTAACCTAGACGACAAGGTTCCTCAATTTTCTCCTCTATAATTCTCAATTTTCAATTTTCAATTCATGTATGTCCGATTATTCTCAAACCATTACATTGTCGAGTACGGAAAGTGCGATCGCCTTATCTGGTAACAAAGAAATTAATTTACAGTTAATATCCCGCCAAACTGGGGTCAAAACTATTTTGAGAGGACAAGACCTTCTGATTATCGGTCGGGAAAAAGCTGTGGAGCGAGCAGCTACCATAGTGCGATCGCTGAAATATCTTTGGTCAACGGGAAAGCAAGTCACTGAACCAGACATTATGACTGCTTTTCAGGCTTTGGATACAGGGCGAACAGAGGAATTTAAGGAGCTGAAAACTAATGTCCTAGCCCAAACGAGAAAAGGGGAAGTAATCCGCGCGAAAACCTTCAAACAAAAGCAATATGTCAAGGCGATTCAAAATCACGATATAACTTTTGGCATTGGGCCAGCCGGAACAGGGAAAACCTTTTTAGCAGCAGTTTTAGCAGTTCAAGCATTGCTGAAGGAAGAATGCGATCGCATTATCCTAACCCGTCCCGCCGTCGAAGCAGGAGAAAGATTAGGATTTTTACCGGGAGACTTACAACAAAAAGTTAATCCGTTTTTGCGTCCTCTTTATGATGCTTTATATGAATTTATTGATGCCGAAAAGATCCCCGATCTCATGGAGCGAGGCAAAATCGAAGTTGCGCCCTTAGCCTACATGCGCGGAAGAACTTTATCGAATGCCTTTGTGATTGTTGATGAGGCTCAAAATACGACTCCTGCTCAACTGAAAATGGTACTGACTCGCTTAGGTTTTGGCTCCAAAATGGTCGTTACAGGGGATATAACGCAAACGGATTTGCCAACTCATCAAGATTCGGGCTTAATAGTTGCCAGCAAGATCCTCAAATCAGTTGATGATATTGCCTTTTGCTATCTCACCCAAGCCGATGTTGTCCGTCATCCGCTGGTACAAAAAATTGTGGCAGCCTATGAAAAATATAGCTAAGTTGTAATTAATTTACTAATTATCTACTTAAAAAAACAACTGGTTATCCAGAAAAGCAAAAAAGCAAAAGAGGCATTCGTCGCGCCTGCTTGCTCTTGATTTAGGGTGACACCACTACTCGCTAAAGAAGCTGCGATCGCTGCCGCTAAACCAACACCAACCACCAAAGCCGCGATCGTAATCAATAGAGAACGACCAAAACGATTTTCTTTGCGAGTCAAGAAATAAACATTTGCCGTAAAACCCAAAGCCAAAAACAATGTTAGAGGTGAACCAGGAGTATTCCCCACAAAAAAAGACAAAACTGCTAAGCCAAGAAAAACACCTGTAGGTGGCAAAATCTCTTCCTGAGAAGGATTATCCATGAAATTCTGCAACCAATTTGAAGAATTAATCGTTGGGATGGGGTTAGAAGCAACAGGTTCGACTTTATTGCGTTCAGGAAAGCGAATTTTTTCAGGAACCTTAATCTTGCCATCTTGGCGTAATTTTAAGCGTTCCATAATTACCGCATCATAGGCTGCCTCAACCTTTTCGATAACTTGAGCATCATTCTTGTTTTCTTCACAAATCCTTTTCTTGGCAGACTGGATTTCATCAAAGGAAGCATTATCACTTACCCCAAGTAATTCATAGGGATTTTCTTGACTCATTATTTACCTCTATCAATCTTCAAACCACCTGAATATTATCAGTTATTATAATTTTTTGTTTCTAATAAACTTCCCACCAACCAAAAGCAGGACCAATAAATCTTACTGTAAACCACAGACCAACCATCAGGCCAATTCCAATCCAAGCTCCCCTAGTCGTCCATTGGACAAATTTTTGGGCTTGAGCTTTGGTAATTGGCAACCAAGGTAAGATAGTTTCTTCTTTACCGTAATTTTCTCCTAACGCGGCTTTGCGCCTTTTTGCTTCCCCCATCGGTTTTTCCTGTATTAAATTTTAACTACTATATTTTTATTATTCCGTAGATCGTAGCGTTTTCCGTGAGTCTCAGACAACAGAATGTTTAGATCTATGAACAGTTGAGAACAATTTAACAATCATTGTTCTTCCTTAGGCCAATACTCTTAATCCCTAAAGAATGACTTCAGTTAATTTTCTTCCTCACAAAAACTTTTCCAATGATTACACTGTTGAATGTATTTGGTCGCGATAACTACATAGACAAATAATCATGTTCAACAAATTCGGACTAAGAGCTAATCAAGAGCGAACAAGCTTTAATCAGCTGGGATTAACAGGAATCCTGACAACATTTTTGCTTTCTATCGCTACGGCGGCAACAGCTTTAGAAATAGAAATTTCTCCGACAACTCCTGAACTAGGAGATACCATATCTGTCATTATGACCACCGATGACCCCAATTCTCAACCAACGGTTACTGTTGATCAAACAAACTATCCTGTATTTCGAGCAGGCGATAAATATCGTGCCTTGTTACCAACTTCTCCCCTTGATCCACCAGGAAAAATGACAGTTGTGATCAAAGGAGATGACAGAACCAGTAATATTGGAGTCTGGGTGAAAAATCGTACTTTTCCCACTCAAAGAATTCGCTTATCCGGAAGAGGTGCGGGGAAAGCTACTCAATTAGAATTAGATAGAGTGGCTGAATTCAAGAAATTAGTTACTCCCGAAAGATATTGGAATGGTTCTTTTTTACGTCCAAGTGCGGCTCGGGTTTCAACTATTTTTGGCGTTCGTCGCTACTATAATGGGGTCTTTGCGGAAAATTATTATCACAGAGGAGTTGATTATGCTGGCGCTTCTGGTTCCCCAGTAATTTCCCCGGCAGCAGGAAAAGTCAGATTAATTGGTCGAGAGGCGGAAGGATTTTTTGTTCATGGAAATATTATTGGGATTGATCATGGACAAGGTGTCTTGAGTGTTTTTCTGCATCTGCGTGATATTAACGTTCAAGAAGGAGATTTCATCCAGCCAGGGCAGAAAATTGGCACAGTCGGTTCGACAGGGGCTTCGACAGGGCCTCATTTGCATTGGGGACTATATGTTAATGGCGTTGCTGTTGATCCTGCTCCTTGGAGATTTGGTGAAATTCCCTAAAATTTTAGCTTTAATGAAAATTAAATATTGACTTAGCACTTTTCGATCTATCTGAGTAAGGATTAAGATAGGTCGGAAAGGGTTTGTTGAATAGCAATTTTATACGGAATAAATAACTATGGGAATTACAGAAATTGTCGAACAGGCATTACAAGACGGCTATCTGACTCCTACTATGGAAGCAGAAGTCGGGCGCATCTGTGATGCTGCAGCCGAATTGTCTGTAGAAGAATATATGGCATTGGATAAGTTAATGGGTTCTTTGCTGACAGGAGAAGTTGTTGCTGTTCCTCGTAAGCAATTTATTAATGTCATGGAAGAATTAGTTCTCAGCGATGCGATTACCAGAGTTGCCGAAATTCAACAAACTAGTGACATTTCTCTTGATGTTGGTGATATTGCGGCTTATGCTCTGAATCGTTTACCCCCCTTGTATGCAACCACCGAAGAAGGTGCTAACTATCAACGTCAAAGGGCTAGGGAAGAATTACAGGAATTAATTAAAAGTCAAGTGGAAGAGGCGATCGCACGCTATTTGGATCGACCCGAATTCTATCCTGAAAGACAAGCGATTAAAGCTAAAGGTGATGCGGGAGTTGCTAGTCAACTCAGTAGTCTTCTCCAAGATTATGCTCCCGATTATGAGCCTGCTCAGAAGGTTTAGACTTATTAAAGTTTCAATACAATTTATTGCCCATAATTTATGAGGCGAGTTGGGGAACTTTTCGTTAAAGTTCTTGGTCTCTAGGTTATGGAAATATTCAATTCTTGTATTGGAGCAGTTCATGACTCAATCTCTTCCTCTATCCTGGTCAGGAGTTAAGGTGACCGCTACTAAAAAATTGGTGTCTACCGAGAAACTCTCTAATTACGATTTGATCCTACTCTGTCAAGAAGGGGCTCAACCAGATCGCACTGCGTTTGCTGAACTGTTGAGTCGCTATCAGTCTCATGTAAATAGACTGTTCTATCATTTAGCACCAGATTGGGAAGAGAGAGCCGATCTCGCTCAAGAAGTTTGGATTCGCGTTTATCGCAATATTAAACGTCTTAAAGACCCTGCCAAGTTTCGGGGTTGGCTCAGTCGGATTGCGACGAATTTGTTTTATGACGAATTACGTAAGCGTAAACGAATTGCCAGACCTTTGTCTTTGGATGCTCCTCGTGCTGTTAAAGATGGGGAAATGACTTGGGAATTGCCTTCGGATATGCCTAGCCCGAGCGATAATCTGGCAACTGGAGAGTTTTATGATAAATTACAGCAGGCGATCGCTCAATTACCCGAATCTTTTCGTACTACTATAGTATTGCGAGAAATCGAAGGGTTGCCCTATGATGAAATAGCCGCAATGACGGGAGTATCTTTGGGTACGGTAAAATCCCGAATTGCTAGGGCAAGATTGAAGTTACAGTCCATCTTGCGAAACTATCTTGATGAGTAGTAACTTAGTAATAAGAGATAGCATAATCTCTGCTTCATCTTATATTTTATTAACTCTTTTAATCCTTTTCTTCTAACTCAGTGGTGGTTCTAAAATGACATCTAGGTATGATGATTTTGCAGAATATCGGCAACCTAATCTTGACAGACAAGATGCTGAGGATGATTGTTTTGAGTTGCTTAGTGCGTATATTGATGGAGAAGCTACTGCCCCAGAGCGCCAAAAAGTACAACAATTGCTTGATAATGATCCAGAAATAAAAAAACTTTATCTGCAACTGCTCAAGTTACAGGGTGGAATGCAAAATTTGGCTGTTCCGACCACGCAGGATATTTCTGCTGATTTACTTTCACAACAAGTGTTTGCTGAGGTAGATCGTTCTCGTAATCGTCAGAAAATATTTTTCTGGGGTGGTAGTCTGCTCGCTACTGGCATAATAGCGGCAATATCGGGACTAATTCCTGGTGCCAATTCTCCCAGTTTAAAGTTAGCAGAGTCAACTATTGAAGAAACTAGTCCGCAAACAGTCATGGTCGCAGTCTCGCTCAATGAACCTACTGTGACAATCCCCAAAGCAGCTATTTCGGCTTTTCCTCTTGAGATAGAAAGTGAATACAAGTAATGTCTCTTGATTTTTAAGGTAAAGAAAAGAAAAGATTCTGTATATTTAACTACGAAAAAACAGGTATTAATTGTACTATGTGAGTGTTACTAAATTTTTTAATATTATTTTAGGAGACTATTACATATGGTTCATTTTTTAGTCACTTTATTGATTGTTGCGGTAAGTCTAATTATTATCTCTAAACTACCTATTGGGGTAGAAATTGACTCTATTCAAAAGGCTTTGGTTGCCGCATTAGTTTTTGGTATTTTGAATGCATTTTTAAAACCAATATTAGTGTTTCTTGCCGCACCTATTACCTTTCTCACTTTAGGTCTTTTTACCGTCATAATTAACGCGATTATTTTTGGCTTAGCCGCCAAGTTAGTTACTGGTTTTAGATTGAGATGGGGAGTTTGGAGTGCTTTGCTCGGAGCTTTCTTGCTTGGAGTTGTTCAGTCTTTTATTATTCACCTTCTCCCTTTTTCTGTTTAGATAAGTACTGATAATAAAATATTAACCTTAGTATAAGAGCGATCGTATATTATGCGATCGCTTTTTTCAATTGATGACGTTTCCTAAATCTGTTTGTAGCATGTAAGTACTGTCAAAGATTTTATGTCTTTTAGGAAGTCATTCTGTATGATTTGTCTCATCATTATTTTACTAGGTTTAATAGTAAGTTTAATCGCATTTTTATTAGGTTCTCTCGTCAATTTATTAGTTACTACGATAAGTTTATTTATTCTTTCTAAAATGCCTATAGGAATAGAGATCGATTCTTGGCAAAAAGCTTTAATTTCAGCATTAGTCTTTGGTATTTTGAATGTCTTTGTAAGACCAATATTAATGTTTTTGTCCGTACCGATTAACTTCATAACCTTCGATCTCTTTACAATAGTGATCAACGCGATTATTTTTGGCTTGGCAGCTGTGTTAGTTCCTGGCTTTAGATTGAAGTGGGGAGTTTGGAGTGCTTTGATTGGTTCTTTTGCCCTGGGAGTGATTAACTCCATTATCTTTCATATTCTTCCTTTTTCCCTTGGCTAACTATCAATAGCTAGATATAAACTCCAGAATAACAGCGATCGCGAAACATTATGCTTGCTTTTTGTCAAAGAAATAAAATTTCAATTGCTACTTGGAAATTTGGAAGTAAAGGAGAAGTGAGAATATCTCCAGGAAATAGAGTTTCGACTAAAACCAATCGAGAATTTTCTCGGCGATAAACCTCTAATTTAGACGTTCGCCAATCGACAATCCAATATTCCCGCACTCCTCTAACCGAATAAAGTTTTAATTTTAATTCTCTGTCGCGACGCGCGTTTTTTGCTCTCTTATCAAGAGATTCTATAACTAATTCGGGAGCCTGAGTTAAATGTCCTGCACTATCTAAAATATTGGGTAAACGTGTTTTATCGGCAATCCACACCGCATCTGGTTCAACAGCATTTTCTTGATCAAAAACCACTCCAGGAGTAGTTACCGCTTCGCCAAAACCTGCGGCTGAAAGCGACCAACTATCAAGAGCATTACATAAACGACTAGCTGCTTTATTATGATTCCAATGGGGAGATCTGGTCACGAATAATTCTCCATCGATAACTTCATAGCGATCGCTATTCTCTGGTAACAGTTCTAGATCTGCGGTGGTAAATCTAATATCTTTGACTGTTGTGGCTTTCATACTTGGTGTAGTTGGCTCTTTAGCTTAGCTTTTATATCAATAGCTAAATATTAAACTTAGCATAAGAGCGATTATATTATTATACAATCACTTTTTTTACCTATTATTTTATTGCTTTTATTGATACAGAAAGTTTACATTTTGTTTCAAAGATGTTTTAAATAAATTCTCTCCTAATGTAGAATACTACAAAAATGACTATCCGTGAAATTACATAGATATTGATCAATCAACAAATTAGGAGATAGCTGTATGTTTGCATCTGGGATAAAGACAGGAAAAAATAGCCTCATATCAAATACTTCAAAGGATCCAGTTTGGAGAAAGAGGTTCATCTTTGTTCTCGGAATATCTTTATCTCTAATATCTTGCGGTGGACATCCACCATATGATCCTAATTGGGTAAGTAGCGGAGAAAAAGTTTTATTTCAGGGTGTTGCTAATAGTAATAGAGATGACGGGATAGAAGCGTTTAAAGATGGTGATTTTGAACTTGCAGTCAAAAGATTTGAGGAAGCAGTTTTTAGTAATAGTAATGATCCAGAAGTACAAATTTATCTTAATAATTCTCGAGCAGCTTCCCAAGAATCATCTTTAAAGATAGCAGCAGTAGTTCCTATAGATGAAAATGCAAAATCTGCACAAGAAATGCTGAGGGGAATAGCAGATGCTCAAACTCTAGTTAATGATGAAGGAGGAGCCGGAGGTAAATTAGTCCAAGTAATTATTGCCAATGATGGGAACGATCCTGAACGAGCTCGAGGAATAGCTCGAGAATTAGCTGTTGATTATGACATATTAGGTGTGATTGGTCATAATTCTAGTGATGCTAGTAAAGCAGCGTTAACTGAATATAAGGTAGATAATTTGGCAATGATTTCTCCTACTAGTACTAGCATTGACTTACAGGATCCTCTTTTCTTTAGGACTGTCCCTTCTGATCGAGATAATGGGAAGAAATTAGCCGAGTATGCTGAAGCAACAGGAATTGAGAAAGTCGCTGTTTTTTACAATCCCGATAGTGCTTATAGTAATAGTCTTAGAAGGGAATTTGAAAATAGTTTTACGCAATCAAACGGTAGTATCTTAAATTCAATTGAAATTAACGATGATAATTTCGATCCCAAACAACAAATTGAAATGATCAGAGGTCAAGTTGATGCGATCGCCTTATTCCCTAATACAAATACCAGAAATGTTGCGATTGGACTTGCTAGAGCAAATACAGAGCTATTTAAAACAAAGTTACCAATGCTAGGCGGTGATACTTTATACAGTGTCGATACTCTTAATTCTGGTGCGGCAGCAGTAGATGGTTTAGTCATAGCTATTCCTTGGTTTCCGATTTCTCAAGAATATGCTAAGCGAGCAGAAAAGCGCTGGAAAGGTGCAGTCAATTGGCGAACTGCCGCAAGTTTTGATGCCACTTTAGCTTTGCTCAAGGCATTAGAAAATGACACAGAGCTAACTCGTGATTTAGTAAGACAAAATTTGAGGGATTTGAATATTTCAAGTAGTGAGACTTCTGGAGAACCACTTGCTTTTTCTAGTGGAGAGCGGCGAGTAGAACCTATTCTAGTTAAGATCGTCCCTGATGCTTCTGGAAGACCAAGAGATTTACATAATGGATTTCAATTGATTAAGGAAACAGTTCCTCTATTTTGATATTTTATTTCCAGAAACCACAACTCAAAACAAACTTAATTGGGTAGGTGCTTCTGATTTATCATTCCTGGTTGTTTGAATAGTAGCTAAACCTCGTTTTTGAAGCAAAGACTCAAAATACTTGGCCGTTCCGGGCGATCGCTCTTCTAAAGGACAATGAACAAAGAAATATACAGTTTTACCCTGTTTCACCCAATTCTCAACTTGATTGACCCATTCTTGTAAATAAATTTCGTTATATTTTCTTTCCGGATGACTAATAAATCTGACCAAAGCGCAATCGCCAGTAACAATTGGCTGCACAGGTAGATTTGGTTTCTTGCGAGAAGAATGAACTTGGGGATCACCAGGAGAATTATAAATTGGACGAGTATCGAGAATTACTCTAGTAATATTTAATTCTCTCAACATCTGGTTTAATCGATTGGCATTCACTTCCTTAAACCATGCTGGGTGACGAACTTCGACAGCTAAAGATAGATTACTTTGTGAGCAATCAACTAAGAATTGCTGTAAATCATCGAAATAATGGGGACTATAACTAGGCGGTAACTGAGCGAAGATAATACCAAGGCGATCGCCTAATCCTTGCATAATTTCTAAGAAGTTTTTTGCGATCGCAATATTTTGCTGTAATAAACCCTGATGTGTAACTTCTTTGGGAAATTTGGGACAAAACTTAAATTCGTTTGGTGTCTGCTCAGCCCATTTCGCTACAGTTTTCGGTTGGGGAGTAGCATAAAAGGTTGTGTTTCCTTCAACTGTGGCAAATTTGTCACTGTAGAGACGAAGGAACTCACTAGGTTTAGTTTTGGCGGGATAGAAGTTTCCTAGCCAGCCCTTGTATGACCAGACTGCACAACCTAAGTAAATAGCTGTATTTTGTTGATTGATGATATTAGAGAACACAAAGACAATTTTTCTAAGGATTTATTATTTTTTATAATTCGTTTATTTTAAGCTAAAAAACAATAATTTAAACAAATCATATCTTTGAGATTAATAAACTAACACGCAGCTAAATTGAAATCAAATATCGTTTACTACATAATAAATATATTAATTCAGTTAATTAAGACAATTAGGAGAAACGACGTGAAAGTTTTGATCTTTTTCATGCGGATGGTAATTGCTGTTTTTGGATTTTTATGTATCGGGATTGATATTTTGGCAGGTATTGGTATTTATCAAGATAAAACTACAGAAAGTGGTGAGTTAATCATCTTAACTATTATCTTGTTAGTTGGACTAGCTGCTTTAAAAATTGGATTACCTCCTTACACTAACAAGGAAAAAGAGGAAGCTCAAAAACGTGTTGAAGAAGCACTAAACCACTTGGTTAATGTATTAATTGACAAGGGATTTACTTTTGTCACTTCTGACATTTCACCAAATCATATGCAAGATCAGTTAACAAGCTTTGATCAGAGACGCTTAAAAACATATGGTAAAGTATTTGGCTTTATGATTAGCGGATATGACATGCCAGGTTTCGTAAAAACAATTTCTAAAAATGTTGTTGGCTTTGGTACAGAAAAAATTGAAGATGAAGAATTAGCTGCACTTCAACAGTTAATGCAATCAACTTTTCCTGTCTGCGCGGTTGCTTTTAATCAACTTTATGGTGCTCGATTTATAGCGATTGTTAATGGTGATAGTATGACAAAAAACGAAGTTTTTAATGCGTTAGGGAATGAGGATTAAATAAAATAGCAAAGATATCGAATTAAGAGATGACTATATTTTGGCAGTTTTGTGGGATGCTACATAGATGACAAAATCTTAATAATGAGAGCCAAAAAGAGTAATGTCACAAAGAAGACCTTA
>JBCCYD010000075.1:0-18175 GCA_039190385.1 Cyanobacteria bacterium P01_F01_bin.143
ACGTCGTCGCGGTTTACCAGCCGTTGCCCAACAACTCAAAACTATTCAAAAATTAATTCAATATATTGCCCTGTCTCATCCGACTATTACTTGGCAGGTTAAACAAAATAATCAACCTTGGTTTCACATTAGTCCCGGGGTAAATTCCCAGCATATTTTGCCTCAGTTTCTCAGGAAAGTTACAACCAATGATTTGCGCTATTTGCGAGAGATTGTTGATGGTGAATCTAGTCTAGAATTGGTTTTAGGTTTGCCCGATCGCACCCATCGTTATAAACCAGATTGGGTTAAGGTAGCGGTTAATGGCCGGGTAATTCGCAATCAAGCATTAGAACAAACTATGATTGCCGGGATGGGGCGGACTTTACCACGAGATCGCTTTCCCATTGCTTTTCTACATCTTCATCTTGATCCAAATCAAATCGATTGGAATCGTCATCCGGCAAAAGAGGAGATATATCTGCATGATCTGGGTGATTGGCAAGAGAAAGTGAGTGTCGCGATCGAGAAGAGTTTGCGGTTGAGTAATGATAATTTGCCTGCGAGTTATGGCGATCGCAGAGTTAAGAAGGTGCTCAAGGCTGCCGAATCTTCCGCTAGTTACAATTTCGAGGAGCCGGCTCCCTTATCGGACAAGTTGCCTGAAGATATTAGTCAGATTAAGTTAAGAGCGATCGCGCAGGTCAATCAAACCTATATAGTTGCCGAGCATGATTATGGTTTATGGTTAATTGAGCAACATATTGCCCATGAAAGAATTTTATTTGAACAATTACAAGATCAATGGGAAATTGTACCCTTAGAAACGCCGATTCTGTTGAACAATCTTCGTCCGGCTCAAGTGCAACAGTTGGAGCGATTGGAGTTGGATATTGAACCTTTTGGGGAAGAGATTTGGGCAATTCGCAATGCGCCTGCGATCTTGGCAACTAGGGATGATTGTAAAGCGGCTTTAATCGAGTTGAGCTGGGGTGGTGATTTGGAAACAGCACAAGTGGCAACGGCTTGTCGAAGTGCGATTAAGAATGGTACGCCTTTGAGCAAGGAGAAGATCCAAGAAATTGTGGATCGTTGGCAAGTCACTCGTAATCCGCGTACTTGTCCTCATGGCAGACCAATTTATCTCTCTTTGGAGGAATCTACTTTAGCTCGATTTTTCCGTCGTAATTGGGTTATTGGGAAAAGTCATGGGATTTGATTGATCTAAAATCATAGAAAGATATCAAGCTATAACAACATATCTTCATGAATAATCCCCTGCCGCCTGAAATTTTAAAATTAAATGTCTCGGAAAGAATCCAATTGGTAGAAGATATTTGGGATAGTATTCTTGTCATAACAGAAGAAATAGATTTAACCGCAGCACAAAAAAATGAATTGGACAGTCGTTTGGATAGATTGCAACAGAATCCTAACTCTGGTTCAACTTGGGAAGAGGTTAAGCAAAGAATACAGAATGGAAATTCTGTGATCTCATTACCATAGCGATCGCGTGGCAGAGATTTGCGCGATCACTATTTTGTTTAAACAAATTGTTAGTAAAACCCCTCATGACAAGTCAAACTCAACACAGAAAGCCTTAACTCCAGCTCTATAGACTAACAACGCAATCCACGCATAAACCAATGGATTTTGGGGAGCTACGATTAATCCACCAAGAGTTGCCAACCATAGCTCACTAGTAATGTCTTTAGCCACATCATACAAATCATCAGCTGTAGATTGTAGAGCGGCGCAAATACGTTCTTTAACTTTTGGTTGTTTTACTAATTCCGTAGCTTGTTCTTTTGCTATCTCAGATCCACCAGAAAAAGCCACTGCTTGATCTCCTGGCAATTCTTCAAAGTAGCGAATTGTTTGCAAAACACTTTTAACTTGTTCTTGAAAATTTGAAAGTTCATTAGAAGACATATTAAAATCTACCATTCTATTTTTAATAAAAATACTCTAATTATTTTTAAGCTTAAATAAGTTCTATGTCAAGTCTATTAAGAACTGTCTCAATGGGCAAGGCATAAGTAAGAGTTTGATCTGAGGAACCACCAATCAATAAACCAATCGCAATTCCGGCTTTGTCATAAATGATAGAGCCGCTATCACCATGTTCGCTAAAGGTGGCTTCCGATGGTTGAGTTTCTATAACAATTACATCTTCATAACGACAACATAAACTATTCTGAAGTTTATCATCGACATACATCAGACTAGGAAGAGCATACTTAATTTCTTTAATAAAACCTGAAGTTTTTTGCGTATTAGATCCTATTTTAAATACCTGAACCTCTTCTTCAGATTCAAAGAAAATTCTAGTCAAATCCTCTCTTTTGTAATAATTTCTGAAACTCAACTCATCAAGCATTCCTTGATTTTGCAGCGTTTTTTCACAAGTTAACTTAGCTATAGCAGCATCTAATGGTGTCTTATTATTAGCTTTAGAAGTGACTGTGAGTTGCTTTGTTCCTAATTTTCCTTTGGGTATTAGTGGAGTAAACTCGCTGAGAATCGCAATATTATCTTCAGGGGTCTTAGCAAGATCATTTCTAGCAGGTTGCACAATTACATCTCCCGTTTGACCCTCACCTAAATTGGTCAGAACATGAGCACAACTTAAAATAAAAAAATCAGATGAATCATCTCGTTTCCTGACAAAACATCCTAGAGTACCACCATTAAAGCTATCTTGACGAGAAATAAAACATCCTATATTCAATGGACGAAGACGTTCTGTATAGTTACTTTTGAGGTCCGCATTTCGTGTATCAGCAGAAAACGGAAGTGTATGAGCGACGCCTACTACTCTTACTTCTGCCGGTGTCTTTTTGTCTAATGTTGCGATTATGTCTTCAACTGTTGAACGTTGAGCGCCATATGCTAGATGGAAAACTAGCTTAGACTCCCCTGTTTTTCTTGTTATACCTACTCCAACTCCAGGCAAAGGATAATTATTTCCACTATGGGCTACATTAAACCCAGATGATATCAGCTTAGCAGCCTTCTCGCTTTTTTCTACAGCTTCTTTCCACTCCATAACACATGTATTTAGTCTTCAGAGTAAGCGAGCGCAAAGCCTGTAGATCTTTCTTCTACTTCTATATCCCGAATAGAATTCTTCCAGGAGTTTATTTTTGCTCTTGCTGCTGCAGAAACAGGCCTTGTAAAGTCTAATGTAACTATCCACTTTTTGACTGGCCGTTTTAAACCTAAGCCTACGCCGACACCCTCTATTCCTTGGCTATCTAAAACCTTGATTATTGCGTCTTGAGCTTTGACCGCTTGTTCGTAATTACCCATTATAAGGGCTCCTAGTTTTTACGTTTTTACTCCAACTAGATCATAGGCTATGGGTAGTACCCAAAAGCAAGGTAAACGATTAAGAAAGAGAACAAGTCCTATAAACTATATATACTAGGAGTTTCAGGGGAACGTGATAAAATTTTAGTAACCTACAAGTTTAGGGATCCCCAAACTTTACAACACTAAGTTATATAAATGCCAAGAGTTAGCTACGGAGATGTAGTAAAGAATAGAACCAAAAGAATTCTGACTGATTTATTAGAATTTGTGAATTACGAAAGAGATGATAATGAATCAATCTTACTGGACTGGAGGTTTAAAGAAGAAAAGGGGGAAAGACCTGAGTTAATAGTCGAAACTACTCTGAAAGATTTGCAGAAATTAAGCCAATTGGATGAGCATGAGAAAGATTTGACAACATCTCAGATTAGAGAAGCACTTTTCCATCACATGAAAGAATTTCTGGGAATTTTAGAAGATAATCGTACCAAGCAAAGAGGTTCCTATAAATTACTTTTTACTCTAAAGTTATGGTCCAAAAATACAGCTGTAAATATTAAGCGATTTGAGGAGGCGTGGGAGCAAAAACGAACAGAACAATCTCAAACCTCTATTTTCGATTTGGAAAAAGTGATAGAAGAGGGACAGGGAGAGTTCATTACTAATAGTACCAATGCTGCTTTAGGATTAGCTATAGCTCTTGGAGTCGCCAATCCTGGTTTGGGAGCAGCAGCACTTGTTTTGTCTTTTACTGGAACAGCCAGAAGAGCAATTGACTATGTGGTTAATAGGTCAAATAAAAAACTGACTCTAGAGGAAGTGGTCGCGATCGCGGCCCCGCTTGCTTATTTAAAAAGCTTTGATGATTGGACACAAGAAAATAGAGTTTTAAAAGAAAAACTCAGCCAAGAACAGAACATAGACAATCAGGTAGATCCGAGTCTTGAAAATTTAACTTTGAATCGAGAACTTGCTACGAATGCACTACGTAATTTTCATACATCAGAACTAGCACAAAGATACAATAAGATTTTATCTTCTCAACTAGTTGAACAAGAATTTAGCAAGACTGAAGCTGACATTATAGTTACTTGGGTAGCATGGAAAGCTGGTCATTATTTAAAAGAAGCAGTAGAAGAATATAGTAATTTGTCATATTCAGGGATTATTAGTATTTACAAACATGGGAATTATGAAGAGTATTCTAAGCCATTTAAAAGCATTGAACTCTATTTAGTAGAACAAATAGCTACGAAGCCACAAGAAAAGGTTTTCAATGAAGAATTTAGCTTCGCTGATATTTATGTTCCTCTAAAAGCTAAACTCGTTGATGCTAATGGAAAAGTACGTAAAGATTCTGAACCCTTTTTAGTGGATGATTGGGCAAAAAAAATGCTATTTAATCCTGAGAAAGCAAAGCACGTAATGTTCATTCAAGCTGGACCAGGAAGAGGTAAAAGTGTATTTTGCCGTATATTTGCTGATTGGATACGGCAAAAAATGCTGCCTTTATGGATACCTATATTAATTAGATTACGGGATATAGAATCCTTTGAAACAAGTTTTGAAAAAACTTTGCAAGGAGCAGTCAAAGCTGATTTTGCTAGAGATAAAGGTTGGTTAACAGATTCCAAAATTCGATTTTTATTTTTCCTCGATGGTTTTGACGAATTGCGAATGGAAGGTAGAGCAAGAGGTGGCATCGAAAGATTTATCCAGCAAGTTGGTTCATTTCAGGAACGCTGTGATAGCTCAGAAATAGGTCATCGGTTTATTGTTACGGGTCGTCAGTTAGCTCTACAGGGGATTAGTTATTTGCCCGATAATTTAGAACGGGTTGAACTTCTGGCAATGGACAACGATTTACAGCAGCAATGGTTAGATAAATGGGACAAAGTAGTACATAAAGACTTTGCTATTGCTAAAAAGAAAACGGAAGCTTTTAAGAAATTTGTGCAGTCAGATCATCTCCCTAAAGAGGTTAAGCAAGATTTAGCGAGAGAACCTCTGTTGTTGTATCTATTAGCTGCAATGCATCGTGATTGCAAAATCAAAGTTGAAGACTTAGAGGGGGCAAGTGGTATTAGGGCAAAAATCGGTATTTACGAACAATCTCTTAACTGGGTACTAACAGAACAGCGTAAACCAGTACAAACAGAAATTGTTCCATTACAGAAAGACGAATTGAGTCAAGTTCTTATTGAAGCAGGACTATGTGTTGTTCAATCTGGGGGAGATTTTGCTAAGGTCAAAATAATTGAGGAGCGTCTTGAAAAATTTGAACCTGAAATTGTTGAAAAAATTGCAAAAATTCAAAATCAAGACAAAGATGAAGTCTTAAAAAATGCGCTAGCAGCTTTTTATCTCAAACCAGCAGCAGGAGATCAAGGGGGTTCGGTCGAGTTTTTTCACAAGAGTTTTGGGGAATTTCTTTGTGCTAAGCGGATGCAGCAATCCCTAGAAGAATGGACAGCACCTCGTCGTAGAGGGAGAGGCTTTAATTTAAATAAAGACCAATTAGCTGAAGAAATTTACGATCTATTGGGATACGGTGCACTAACACCAGAAATTATGGAGTATTTGTGGGGCTTACTCTTTGCTAATCAAGAATTTCGCCCAGTAGAGCTTTTTACTAGATTAGAAGATTTTTACGAATGCTGGTGCGATGGAGAATTTATAGATGCAGACGGAACAACTTTACCTCAAGCAAAGATGCGACAATTGAGAGATAGTAAGACTCAATTTAATCAAGAAAAGGATATTTTAGGGCAGCGACAAGTCGATGTTTACACCGGTTTGAACGTGATGAGTATACTTCTAATGTTACATCAATACGGGTTAATAGAAGGAAACGATAAAATGAATTTCCATATCTGTGGGAAACGTAACGATGATGAGGAGTTAGAAGACCCCTATCGCTTGTTTCGCATTATTGGTTATAGTCGTTGCCTTAGTAATTTCGGTTTTCGCGATACAGTAAGTAATTTTCTCAGTCATGCTGATCTCAGAAACGCCTACCTAAGAAATATTAACCTCACTAAAGCGCACCTCCGTAGAGCTGACTTTAGTAATGCCATCCTTAGTGATTCTGACCTAAGTCAAGCAGACCTCAGAGGCACTATTTTCAGAAATACTAATCTTAATTATGCTGCTCTTATTCTTGCTAACTTAAGTCATGCTAGCTTTAGGGATGCCGACCTCAGTCATGCTGATCTTAGAAATGCTTATCTTAGGGAAGCTGACTTCAGAAACGCTATTGTCCTTAAAACCAACCTTTTTAAAGCTAATCTAATTAAAGCTGACTTCAGTGGTGCTAACCTCAGAGAAGCTGATTTCAGAGAAGCTGACCTAGAAGACATTAGGTGGGACAACGAAACCAATTGGTCAAATGTGCGGGGATTAGACTCAGCAATTAATATACCAGAAGATTTAAAGCAGAAGCTTCAACTAGATAAAGTTGCAAACGAAGAAACCTGAAGTGAAGATATCCTGAATTGGCAAGGATGCGAGGTAAAATTCAAGCGAGAGGAATTAACAGGCTTGGGAAGAGAGCTAGAACTATTAATCTATAATTGCTCAATAGTAATGGTTTCATAAAGTTCAAAAGGTTGGTGAATCCAAGGATTATCAGGCAGATAATCTACATAATAATCAGGCACGATCACGGAACAACCCTTGTACCACATCACAGCAGTTCTAATTTCTGTAATCTCCTCACCATAGCGATCGCGTAACCAATTCTCCGACTTTCTTTTTCATTTCCAGATTAGTATAGTTTCTCAACAGGAATGTTTTCATAATGCTCAAAAGGTTGATGAATCCAAGGATTATCAGGCAAATAATCTACATAATAATCAGGCGCGATCGCAGAACAACCCTTGTACCAAATCACAGCAGTTCTAATTTCCGTGATCTCCTCTCCATAGCGATCGCGTAACCAACTCCTCGACTCTCTTAAACTAATCCCCGAATCTACCAAATCATCCACCAACAAAATCTTGCCCCCTAAACTCGACCCAAGCATTGCCAGATGTTCAGAAAATATGATCTTGCTGCGAGTCGGATGATTCTCCTCAGAAAAACTACCATAGGAAGATGTAGCCAGAATCGCTAAAGGCTTATCAAATATGCGACAGAGAATATCTCCCACCCGCAAACCACCCTTTGCCAAACAAACAATGCGATCGCATTCCCAACCAGCTTGATGAATCTTAACCGCCAATTGCTCTATTTTTGTGTGATATTCTGTCCAGGAAATATAAAGATCGCCCATTACCACCCACGCTCACCAGTAACTGAAAAATTATGAAGACAGAGAAGCTTAATTTTACTACGAAATTAGCCTATGGCTCAGGTGATATGGGGCCAGCAATCACGGCCAATGTTCTCGTCTTTTTCCTTCTCTATTTCTGCACAAATGTCGCTGGTTTACCTGCGGGAATGGCAGGCAGTATTTTAGCGATCGGCAAAATTTCTGATGCGGTTAACGACCCGATTATTGGCGTTTTAAGCGATCGCACTAGAACTAAATGGGGTAGAAGAATTCCCTGGATGCTCTGGGGTATGATTCCTTTCGGTTTATGCTTTTTCTGCCTCTGGTTAGTTCCCAATTTTAGTAGTGATCCTAATATTAATAACTGGTGTTTGTTTGCCTACTATGTAATAGTCGCTATCCTATTTCATATTTCCTATACTTCAGTCAATTTACCCTATACAACCCTCACTCCAGAATTAACCCAGGACTATAACGAACGCACTAATCTCAACAGCTTTCGCTTTGCTTTTTCCATTGGCGGCAGTATCCTCTCTCTAATCTTGGCCAGCTTTATTTTTGGAGCTTATCCCGACGATCCTCGCAAACAATATTTTGTGCTAGCTTTAGTCGTTTCTATTGTGGCAATGGTAGCTCTTTTATGGTGTGCGTTGCGAATCCAGGAACGTGGAGCCGAACCAATTTTAAATCAGCAAAACAAAAAAAACCTTGGGTATTTTCTCATCGTCATTGCCACAATCTCTCTGATTTATGGCATTGCTAATTTATCGTCTGCTCCTGTCAACGGAGTGTTAGGAATACTTCTGAGCTTACAGTTATTAGGATTTGGTTGCACTTTAATATTTGCTAAAACTGAATCTCATCTATGCGATCGCGAAGCCATTGCCCAAAGAGAAAGCGCTAATTCTACTACCAGCATTCCTATCTTAGAACAAGTAAAAATTGCCCTACAAAACAAACCATTTCGTTATGTTATTGGTATTTACCTATGCTCCTGGTTAGCCGTCCAACTGACAGCTTCGATTCTGATTTACTTTACTGTTAGCTATATGGGATTGCCCGAAGCTGATTTTCCAAAAACTGCGATCGCGGTTCAAGGAACTGCCTTAGTAATGCTATTCTTCTGGAAATTTGTTAGTAGCAAAATTGGCAAAAAAGCCGTCTACTTTATCGGCACTAGCTTTTGGATTGTTGCTCAAATCGGGTTATTTCTCATTCAACCAGGACAAATTACTTTACTCTATATCTTGGCAATTTTAGCTGGATTCGGCGTTTCTGTTGCCTATCTAATTCCTTGGTCAATGATTCCGGATGTAATCGAATTGGATGAGCTAAATACAGGCCAGAGAAGAGAAGGCATTTTTTATAGTTTCATGGTTTTATTACAAAAATTCGGTTTAGCTTTTGCCGTATTTTTAGTTGGTATCGCTTTACAATTATCAGGATTTATTGAAAGAATTCCTGGTGAAGCAATTCCTCAACAACCAGAAAGCGCTCTGTTGGCAATTCGTTTTGCGGTTGCCCCTCTGCCAACTGTAACTTTAATTATTGGTGTTATCTTGGCCTATTTTTATCCGATTACCAAAGAATATCATGAAGAAATTCGTCTCAAATTACAAGAGAGAAAGGCTAATAGCTAATAGCTAATTGCTAATTGCTAATTGCTAATTGCTAATCGCTAATTCCTCAATAACTGTTAACTGATAACTGATGACTGATGACTGACCTAACTCCCTATGGCTATGAAATAATTGCAGAATTGGGCTGTAATCGTGAAGGTGGTCGGATTACTTGGCAAGGAAAACATTTAGAGAGCGATCGCATTGTCGTTATTAAACAATTTTGTTTTGCCACTGCCGATTCCACTTGGTCAGGATATAAAGCTTATCAAAGAGAAATTAATCTCCTGCAAAATCTGAATCATCCAGGCATCCCCAATTATCTCGATAGCCTAGAAACTGATAATGGGTTTTGTTTAATTCAAGAATATATCGATGCGGTTTCTTTGGCAGAATTAGAAAATATTACTCTCGAAAAAGTCCAGGTAATTACCATTAAAATTTTAGAGATTTTAGTCTATTTACAAGAACGAGATGATTGTATTTTTCATCGCGATATTAAACCAGAAAATATTTTAGTAGACTCTGAGCTTAATCCCTATTTAATTGACTTTGGGTTAGCAAAAATTGGTGATCAAGAAAATTCTGCCAGTAGCATTATTCAAGGCACACCAGGATTTATGGCTCCAGAGCAAATTATCGCACCAAATAAATCTTCTGATCTTTATAGTTTAGGAGTGACAATTATTTGCTTATTAACCAAGAAAAAATCTGCCGAGATATTAAATTTAGCCACCGCAGAAAATCCTTATCAAATAGAATTTAAACCGCTGTTAAATCAATTAGATTCTGACTTCCTTAATTGGTTAGATAAAATGGTACAGCCTCAAGTTAAGAAGCGTTTTCCCGATGCAGCAACGGCTTTGCAAGATTTAAAAGAATTGACTTGGGATTGGCAAAGTATCGAGGTTAATCGGGAGTCTGGTTCTGTAGCGCAAATAAATCAAGTTACGCAACTAGTATCGAAATTCCCTTTGAGTCCGTTTTCACTCGGGACTATTGGTCTGGGAATTTTGACCACAACCATTACAGTAGGACTTGGAATCTGCGATCGCGTAATGGATAAAAATCCTTTTAATTTCATTATTGCTGTGATCGGAATTATCATCATTTACCTTGGTCAATCCGCTGCTGCTGTTTCTTTTAATACTGAGAACAAGGGAAGTAAAGAAGCCATTGCTTTTGCGATCGCATTTCCTATCATCTTAGTCGCGATCGCCTGGATTGTCTTAGGATGGGGAGAAGCCGTTGCCATGAGCGTTGCTGTCGCGATCGCCATTAACTTGAATTTAGGTTACACATTATTACAAACCATATCTTTTCAATTCAAAAGTCATAAATTAGCGACAATTAGCCTAGTACTTGCTGTATTTTTAGGACTATTATTTGGCAATATGATTAGTAGTTAATAATCTTAGCATTGGGTGGAGGATAATCGATTTGGATGAACTTAAAACGGCATTGCAATTAGCCACTCCCGAAGAATTAGAACAAATAACTCATATTCTGTTTGAGCGTCGTCTTAATCCCTTAGATTATTGGCAAACTCCCGAACCGCTAGAAATTCAAAGTCAAAATTGGCATAACTGGATCGATTCTTTGGATCAACGTTTTCGTTATTTAGCTGCTGATGGTATGACAGTTTTACGAGGAGACTCTCAGCAGTTATCTTACCGAGAAATTTTAGTGCAAGTTTGTCTTTATTTGAAAATTCCCTATTCTCAAGAAATGAAAACTACCGATATCGAAGCGGAAATTTTTCTTAGTTTAGTTGGCAAAGCTTGGAATAAATTACCTCGAACAGAAAAAAGATCTTTAAAAGCGAAAATTAATCAATCTCTGACCCAATCGAATCCACCTGAACCTTTACCCGTTAGTCTGCAACATGATCCGTTGAAGATTTTACTGCAAGGAAGCAGTCTAGTAGCGATTAGTTCGATTCTCAAGCCTTGGTTGCTCAAGCAGATTGCGAAACAGTTTGCACTCCATTTTGCTAAATATCAAGTGGCGAAAACTACGCTGGTCAAGGGGGGAACGGCAACAGCTCTAACTTTGCAAAGTAAGGTATTGATGCAAGGGGCAAAAAGAAGCATGGCTATTACCGCAGCGCGTTATGGTGCAGTGAGGACAGTTTTCAGTCTGATTGGGCCAGTGATGTGGGGTTGGTTTGTGGCGGATTTGGGATGGAAAACGATTTCGACTAATTACAGTCGGATTGTGCCAACGATTTTTACTGTGGCGCAAATTCGTCTAACTCGTGGTGAGTATTTGAGTCTGGCTTGAAGTTTTATCAAGAGGTAGTAGTTTTTTGTTGATTAATCCAACTTTGGTTAAAAATTGAGGCGTAAATGCGATTATTGACTCGAAGAATTCCTTCTTTTTGAGCAACTGGCAATCTATTAATAACGCTGCGGTTAAACTCTCTAATTGCCCCATACTGACCTAATCTATAAAACTATTAATTAGTCCAAGTCCATTTAAAAAATTTTCTTAATAAAAAGGATAAAGTAATGAGTGGCCAGAAAAATATGTCTATTAAAAATTTTAATGTACTTTCCTTGTTATTCTTCTCTTGCCAAGCACTAGCTGCAATAAAACCAACATATAAGTAAGGTATTATAAAAGCTATAATCCAAATTATTGTCATAGAAATTCTTTGAACCGATATACAAAACATAGTAATTTAGTAGTTTGTGACTGGCTTTCTCTAACACCGTTTGAAAGGTTTAACTGTATCTTACCGTAATCTGTTAATCCTAGCTATTAGGCTACTAATCCCTAAGATTGGCTTGAAGCATAAATCCAGAATCAATAATTAATGCTCCTCCGAGAACTTGTCCGAGCCAAATTTGTTCGCTCAAAAAGAGAATTCCCATCAATACAGCTATCACTGATTCTAGAGTTGAAAGTAGAGGAATGATCAAGATGAAAATTGATTGAGATTGTTCAGTACAAGCTATACCGTACAATGGGACAGATTAATCTAGTGATTAGCGAATAGTAAAAACTCAGACAGTATAGTCCCCAATCTCCAATTCTATGGTTTCTAGCTCAAATAAATCTTTTAGCCTACGAAGTAAAACTATTAATCCTATAGCTGCCAGTACCATCTATGGTATCGCGACCTATGGGGATAAACTTTGGGCGATAGATTCTCGCAATGGTTATCTGCTAGAAATCGATCCGATTACTCACAACAGTTTTATCTTAAACTCTCAGAATACAGAAGATTTTATTGGCGTAACCGGAATTGCGATCGCGGAAAACACACTCTGGTTTACCAATAACGAAAATATTTATTATTGCTCTCTCGAAGATCCGAGCTTTACCCCGCAACTTTTTACTCGTCTTAACTATCCTGCTGATGGGATTGCCATCTGGAATTCCACTGTTTACATTACCTGCCAGAAAACAGGAGAAATCTTAATCTACAATCGCAAGACCAAAGACAAGATTACTCATTTTTATGCCCCAGGAATCGGGATTGAAAATATTACTGTCCAAGAAGAAACTATCTGGCTGACAGATAATCTCGAACAAACTGTCTATTGCTTAGAAAGAGCCACAGGAGAAGTTATTTTTAATGTCTTAACTCCTTTTGAATATCCTACAGGTTTGACTTTTCTACGCGACCCGGAAACCAACCAAGAAACGTTATATGTTTCCTACGCGGATCAGGAAGTCTATATTCGGGATAATCCCAATGCCAATCCGAATCATGAATTGCAATATCGCGATCGCACTTTCATCCATCCTCTCTATTTCAAATATTACCCAGAAAAAAACTATGCTCTTTCCAATGGTTATCTGGTAGAAATGTCCTATGTCGAAGAAATTGCCCCCCTCGATCCGGTAGAACTAAAAGATCTTGAATGGCGCATTGCCCTGCCAGCAGAAACTGATCGCCAAAAAATTAAACAAGTAACCCCCATTGGTTTGCCTTTCACCGAAGAGATTGAAAATGGACAACGGATCGCGGTTTTTAAATTTGATAATTTCAAATCAACTGAACGCTATATCTTTGGTTGGAAAGCGATCGTCGAAGTTTGGAGTATTAAATATCAGTTGAATCCCGAAGATTGCGAGAAACTTCCTGAAATTAGCGCTGATTTTCCCGAACAATATTTGATTGATAACGATAATTTGGCAATGGATACAAAGATTATTCAGCAAGCCGCCCGAGACGCGATCGCCCGAGAAACTAATATCCTGAGAAAAATCTACAGCATTCGCAACTATGTCTACGACAAACTCAGCTACGGCATCAAACCCCATATTGACACTCCAGATATTGTCATCAGGCGAGGTGTCGGTTCTTGTGGGGAATATTTAGGACTGTTACTAGCATTATGTCGTCTGAATAAAATTCCCTGTCGCACCGTAGGACGTTATAAATGTCCCCATGATTCTCTAAAACGCGGAGTTCCTTTGATTCCCGATTTCAACCATGTTTGGATGGAATTTTATCTTCCTGGGATTGGTTGGTTGCCGATGGAGTCGAATCCTGATGATCTTTTCGAAGGCGGGCCCTATCCGACAAGGTTTTTTATGGGATTATCTTGGTACCATGCAGAAATGGGCAAAGGAGTCACTTTTGAGAAACTTTGGAGCGAAGGAAAACCTGTGCCCAAGGAAACTGTTGCTCTGGGAGAATTAGCTGTTAATCATGTTCGATTTGTGATTCTTGATGAATTGCAACCAGATTAGAATTTTTATTATGTTTGTTTGGAATCTCTAATTAATCTGAACTTTCTGCACAATAAGTATAAAATCTATCGAAAATTCCCAAGGTTTCAAAGTGATAATCAGGTAATGCTGAAGGTATGGATAA
This sequence comes from Cyanobacteria bacterium P01_F01_bin.143, assembly GCA_039190385.1. Lineage (GTDB taxonomy): Bacteria > Cyanobacteriota > Cyanobacteriia > Cyanobacteriales > Xenococcaceae > Xenococcus. Next base: position 14,018 of record JBCCYD010000075.1, read on the forward strand.
ATCAGTTTGATAAATGCTAAATAGCAGAAAATTTTGCCGTTGGGTCTGAGACGCGATCGCAAGATTTAATTTAGGACGGGCAAAATCCACTAAAATGCGACAGGGATTCCGTAATTGCTGGGCGATTTCTGGACAGACATCTTCCTTTAGATAACTATTTAATTTTTTTGAGGCGTATTGCTCATAATTTCCCTGCCCTGGATTCGTTATCACCAGGATCAAGCCAGATAAAATTAACCCTAATTTACAAATGATGAGATTACCCTTGAACATTCTGTTTCGCCAGATCACAACTCATGATTGCACAATATTCTAGATTAGCCAAAGATTAATCACAAAAATATGCTATATTTATAAATCGAAATGAATGGCGAGCGTAGCCAAGGGGTTAAGGCAGTGGATTGTGGTTCCACCATTCGCGGGTTCGATTCCCGTCGTTCGCCCTTTTTGTTTGTATAGTGACTAACTAAATATTGCCAAGCTGAACTATACGTCGTGAAGGAAAATTATTGTCTTTCTAGTTTTGATATTTCCAAAAGAGTTCGCCAATGATATGGTGATACTCCTAACTATTTATGTTCTCAGTAGTTGGCAAGATATGATATTTCGTATTAATATTGAAATAGGCACAGCCTGGGGGTAGTCGTATGACTGCCGACCGACAAACCGCTAGTTAGGCGGTTTTGTTGTTTTTATGGGGCATTGTCAAAGCAGTAATATTTAATACCTTTCGATTTAATCTCTTCTGAACTTAACTGAGAGTCTACTAATATCTGATTTTCCTTAAGAGCTAAATAAGCTCTATTATCTGGTTTATCTCTACCTCTGGCAACTGGATAAAGACATAAATCAGCAACTTGTAGAATAGGATTACTTTTCTTTTTTCCTTCAATCCCTCGTAAGTATTTTGATAGCTGTTCTCCACTTAATGGTGAATACTTGGAGGCATTTGCTCGATCAAAGGGATGTCCTGATTCTCGAATCTCATTAAAATATTGTTTGAGTAGCTTGTCTTCTCGTTTACCAGCCTCTTCATAGTAAATCATGATGGATTCATTCTGCTCACTAATGTATTTAACTGAACGCTCTACTAAGATGGAAAATGCGCTCTTCATCATTTCCCAGGTGTTATCACCATATTTCTCTAAAAAACGATTGTGATAACCAGGACGAGATATGACACAAGCATGAACAATAATAGGTAGAGAAGTAATTGTTGTCGATAAATCATCCATAAAATTATTTCTCTGTTGTTCGGTAAGTTTTCCCAACCAAGCAAATCTCTTTTTCTTAGAGCGAATTTCATTACCATGCAACGGAGTATCCAAACTAATATCCCAGCGTTGTTTGAAATTTGCTACCGCTTCTTCGATAATTATTTCATCTACCCTCTTTACTAAAACCCCACCAAGGGCAAAATAGGGTGCAGTATCTTTAGGATTTGGTTTGGGGCTACCACTTTCATCAATAAATAGAGCAAACTCTCGATTTTTTGATTTTGTCATTACATTAATTAGAATGATTTTTCTATCAGGCTTGCACAAACACTCATAAACATTATTCCCCATATTGATTAATCTCCTTATTCTTCTCGTATTAAAAGCCACTAACTAGAAGAAGAGGGTGTCAAAGTCTATACTGTTCAACAGTAAAAGTTTTAGCAAAAAAGCTTAGTAAATCTCATTTATTTTATGTTTCAAAAACGGTTAACAGCCTCTATCAGCAATATTTTTATTGCTATTCTTCTTGGGTTATTACTAGTTTTGCTCTGGCAACTAAGAAGCTTAATTATCGTATTAATGATTGCAGTTGTTATTGCAGCTACTCTTGCTCCAATCATCAGCGCTGCCCATAAACTAGGAATTCCTCGATGGTTATCAGTTTTGCTTGTCTATTTGAGCTTAATTGCCACTTTAACAGGAGTAGGACTGATTATTGGCCCAACCGTAGTAGAACAAATCCAAAGATTAATCCGTAAACTACCAACCTATCTCGAAACTGTGCGCACTCTTTTAGATGAAATGTCTTTACGAATAGCCATGAGAGATCCCGAAAATGCTGGTCTGATTAGCCAATTTTTCGATATTCAGGGTGCAACAGGATGGGTCATTCGCTCTAGTCAGGAGTTAGCAATTCGTTCTTTTGATGTGACCAAAGGATTCATTGGTGGAGTTTTCGGCTCATTGCTAGCATTGTTACTTTCAGGATATATGCTCTCAGGCTCTAATAAATTACTCAGAGATATTGTTAATTTGTTTCCCAAGCCCTGGAACGAAAGATTAGCCGCCCAAGTCAAACCCGTAAGTCAACGGATGGGGGGCTATATTCAAGGACGTATTCTGGTTTCTGCTATTTTGGCTATCGTGATTAGTATTGGCTTGAAATTTTTAGGCTTATCAGAATTAGCTTTGGGTCTCGGTGTCATTGCGGGGTTTACTAATTTAATCCCCTTTTTTGGTCCAGTTTTAGGCGCAATTCCGGCCTTAATAGTCGCGATCGCCCAAGGAAGTTTAACTTTTTTTGGCGTACTATTACTCTTTATCATTATCCAAAATATCGAAACCTATCTGCTCGATCCTCTATTAGTAGGATCTTCGGTTAAAGTTTCTCCTTTATATCAATTACTAGCGGTTTTAGGCGGAGCACAACTACTCGGAATTATCGGAGCCCTGATTGTCCCTCCTTGGGTCGCAGGAGGTGCCGTATTACTGGAAAATCTTTATGTCAAACCAAAATTGTTAGCTGAAGAAAATCTAGAAATTAATGATTAACTATTGCCCAACATCTTTATTCCGGTGAATCTGCCTTCTCCGCTAGTCGATAGATGGCGGAGTTGTTGATTATTTTATAATTTGAAGTTTTTCACTGACCATCGATTGAGGCTACTACAAGCAAAAAGAATTAATATGCCAACTAGTTTAAGTGGCCAAGGGCCTAGTACTAGGTTAAGAAGTAATAAAGCTACGGCAGTCAAAGCTATAGCTGTACTAAAGACATCATCTTTAATTTTGCTACTGATATAGAATGCAGCGATCGCAATACTTAAGCTGCTTAAAGAAAGCGTGAGCATCAACTATTCCTCTTTATATTTGGTATTGATAAGATAGGTTATATTTTTTTCGGCTTAAAACCGTTTTGTAATTAGCTATTAGCTATTCAACGATCTTTAACTTTTGTAATGGAATAATTATACTTAATCGACAACATAGTTGAAAGTAATGAGATGAATTCAGTAGCTTCTTACCTTGACTCAAAGACGCGATCGCAAATTCAGATTCTCAACTAAAATCTTAGCGATGAACCATTAGCAATTGATAAAGCTTGAGTATTAACAATGTCAGCATAAAGACTTTCTAACTTATCAAGGTTTTGACGCAAATGATAACGCTCTAAAACTCTTTTTCTCGCCTTTTTACCTAATACCTCAGTCATTTCTGGTTGATCGCGAAACAGAGGCAACAAAGTCTTTAACTGAGTCGCAACTCCTTGAGTCTCCAAAACTACTCCAGCCCCCGCATCTAAAACTTCTCCATCTGCACCCGCATCCGTGGCAATACAAGCTACCCCGCAAGACATAGCTTCCAACAGAGAAATCGATAGACCCTCAACCAAGGAAGGTAAAATAAACACATCAGCTGCCCGTAAAATATCAATTCGACGCTCTTCTTCAGCGACAAATCCCAACCAAATGACATTATGCTTCTCATGATAACTGGTCTGAAGAGAATTTAGCAGCGGTCCATCCCCAACCATTAATAGTTTACAATCATCTCCAAGATGGGCATGTTTCCAAGCTTTGAGCAGAGGTTCAATGTTTTTTTCGGTAGAAATTCGGCCTTGATAAACGAATAATCTTTTAGCTTGCAATTGATATTTGAGATGGGAGTAGCCTGGAGAATATTTGTTTTCATCAACTCCATTGGGGATGATGGCAATTTTATCTGCTGTCACTCCCAATTTAATCAGTAAATCTTTTTGGATGGCACTAAAAACAATTACCCGATGATAGCGAGTCAAAAATGGAGCATAGAGTTGATACGTAAGGTATTGAGTACTGGACTTGAGGTTCCGCAGTTTGCTGTCGAAGGGAGGATGAAAGGTGGCAATCAGGGGTAGATTTAGTTCTTCACAAATTTCGGGCAGAGCAAAATCTAGAGG
>JBCCYD010000076.1:0-18146 GCA_039190385.1 Cyanobacteria bacterium P01_F01_bin.143
GAATCCCTCTCTCTCCGTTGAATTTCATTACAAGTTGCATAATTAACAAATAATAAAGATATTTAGACTATAGCCAGATATCGAGATCTTCTAGGGAGATTTTGGTATATTCCTAATGATAAATAAAATATTGGGAAGTATCTGGACTATTATTTTATCCTGCTTCAGTTTAGACTACTCTGCAAAAGAGTAGGTCTGAGCCTAGCTGGTTCATAGTACAAAAACAACTCTATTGGTTAACTCCTAATTTTTCAACAAATTACAATCGGAAAAATGTCTACAACAACATCAACAGAATTGATCACTCAACTAAAAACCATCATTGCCGAAGAACTAGATGTCAATCTCACAGTGGGAGAAATTGATGATGGCGTCTCCTTGTTTGAAGAGGGCTTAGGCTTCGATTCGATCGCCATTGTCGAATTTATCTCTGCAATAGAAAAACATTTCGATATTGAATTTGATGATGCAGAATTAGATCCTGAAAATTTTAAGAGTCTGCAAATATTGGCAGGTGTAATTTCGGTCAAAGTCGATTCTTAGTTATTAACCAGTGGACATGAGACTAAATAAGCTAGTCTTTTACTGTTCACTATTACTGTTTTAGGGGGTCTTTTTAGCGATCTCCAAAATAGTTTATATATCATCAAAAATTTAATTATTAGTATTTTATGACTCAAACCTCAGTCACAAACAGCGCCGAATCTATCCAAATATGGGATTTAGCAAGAGATACTGGCGTAGCTTTAATTATCCAAGTTGGGGGAGTAAGTCTTACCTACTTGCTGCAAGTCGTCCTCGCCCGCTGGATGGGGAAGACGGAATATGGCATTTATGAGTATGTAATGGCATGGTCTCTCTTACTGGGAATTTTTGCGGGGCTTGGTTTGGCTCGTACTAATTTACGTTTGATATCAGAGTATCGGGTAAAAGAGGACTGGGGACGTTTGCGGGGCATCTTCAAAGGAAGTTGTAACCTGGTCTTCGTTGCAGGTTGTCTCATTGCCTTGGTTGGGACAGCAATTTTATTGCTAATAGATCCCGCGCGACATTTTGCCTATACCAATCCTTTATTAATTGGAGTATGGCTGATTCCACTCCAGGGATTAGTTCAACTGCAACTAGAAGCCAGCAGAGCATTAGAAGATGTCACCCTAGCCTATGCTCCCTACCAAATCATTTGGCCTGTACTAATTTTATGCGGGGGATTATTGGTGATGGAATCCGATATTCCGATCGCGAGTATGCCCATGCTTTCTTTAGCTACAGGTCTTTTAGTTGTTGTGATTTTGGGTCAAAGATTGCTCATTGGCAGCAAAATTGACAAGGAATTTGAGCCAGCAGATCCCATTTACGATTATAAAGAATGGTTTGGCATTTCCCTAGTCCTATTGCTTCAAGGCTCATTTATTGTCATCTTGAATCAAACTGATATCGTGATGGTGGGAAACTTTCTAGGACCAGAACAGGCAGGTACCTATAGTGCGGCGATTAAAACTGCAATGCTCATCAGTATTATCCTGCAAACTGTAAATACGGTAGTTGCCCCAGCTTTTGTCTCTCTCTATTATCAAGATGATCTTGTGGGTTTACAAAAGATTGTGGCCACTGTCACGGCGTGGATTTTTTGGCCGTCTTTAGTATTGGGTATTCTATTCATGACTTTTTCCCATGCTATTTTAGGGATTTTTGGTCCAGGTTTTCTGACAGTTGATTGGGAACTAAAAATTTTGGTCTTAGGTAGAGTATTAGATGCTGTATGTGGTTCGGTGGGTTGTTTAATGGTGATGACAGGCCATCAAAACCAATCAGTAGTTGTTTTTGGCGTGGCAGCAGCGATTAACCTAATTTTGAATGCTGTCTTGATTCCGATTTTTGGCAGTTTGGGAGCTGCGATCGCGACCACTATCTCTTTAGTTATGTGGAACATTGCTCTTAGCATTTTAGTGATGAAATACATTGGTGTTCGTTCATCAATTTTTTACAATTTGTTTCCAAAATCCGAAGTTCAGTCTAGATTATAAGAGTTAAGTTTACATTTATAAGTGTTATTGGTATTTCGTTTTGGTGGTGCAAACGAATTCATTGATAGTGATGAGGAGTAAAAAATGAAAAATTACCGCAAATCAATTATCCCCGCGATCGCCTTGCTATCGACCTTGGGATTAACCACAAAAGCATTGGCTCTTCCTGAAAATCAGGTACCCGATGCCACATCAGACATCTCCCCAACAACAGTACCAATCGATCCCAGTCTAGATGCTCAGCCAGCTCTTGACCAAGAGATCCCTTGGTATGGGTTAAACGACCTCAATGATAATGCTACTATCGATGGGCAGTTCATTGGGCTAGATGATCTCAACGTCGTCGAAAACGATGATCCCATGGTTTTGGATCAAGTAACAAATGTTAACCAATTAAGAGATGTTTCTCCGGCTGACTGGGCCTACGAGGCATTGCGTAGCTTGGTAGATCGCTATGGTTGTATTGTTGGTTACCCAGATCAAACCTATAAAGGAAATCAGGCCCTCAGTCGTTACGAATTTGCTGCTGGTTTAAACGCTTGTCTTAATCAAATTGAACGCCTAATCGCTTCTTCAGAGGCTGTAGCCCAAGAAGATCTCGAAGCGATCAATAGATTAATCCAAGAATTTGAAGCTGAACTTGTAACTATTGCGGGTCGAGTTGATGATTTAGACAACCGAATAGCATTCCTAGAAGATGTTCAATTCTCAACTACCACTAAATTATTGGGGATTGTTTCTTTTAGTATCACAGATTGGTTTTCTGGAGAAGGCGATACCGAAGCGGTATTCCAAGATGAAGCACTCATATTTCTAACTAGTAGTTTTACTGGAAAAGATAAGTTAGAAATTCAGATGTTGGCTAACAGTTTCAATCTTCCTGATTTTGACACTCCCAATAATGGTATTCCAGGGAATACCAGAGAAGGTTCTCTCAATCAGGCATTTGAAGACGCTACTGGCGGACCTCCTCCTCAGCCCCAGCAGAATAATTTCCGTCTTGGTACAGTTGAATATACCTTTCCTATAATAGACAATGACAACGTCAAGTCATTAGTCACATTTTTCTCTAACAGAAGATTTGCTTCTGGTGCCAGAGATCTGGGTGGCTCTTGGTTAGGGCCAGGAAAAGCAGTCTCAGCATTTGCCAAAAGAAGCCCTCTTTTCCGCCTAGGCGGTAGAGAAGGTGCCCTAGTAAGATTTAAGTTTGGTGATAAATTCCGTATTGGTGGAACGTACCAAGGTAATGCTTCCAATCTACCCAATGAAAGTCAAGGCTTATTCAATGGAAACTATTACATTGCTGCCCAAAGCATTCTTACCCCTACCAAAGACATCGCTATTGCGCTAACTTACGTTAATACCTATACCAATGCGGGTAATTTCAAATTTAGTCGCCGTAAATTTAATCCTAATAGTCCTGGGGGGATTGGTACAGCTTTATCTAATCGCTTCGACAACGGTGGAGTTTTCTTTAATTCCGATCAATCGGTAATCTCTAATGCCTATGGTTTCCAGGGATTTTTCCAAATAACTCCTGGAATTAATATTGGCGGATTTGGCACGATGATTGATTCGAGAATTATTGGTAAGGGTGATGCGAAACTTTGGTCCTATGCCGGAATGATAACTTTAAGCGATTTGTTTAAGGAGGGTAATACTGGAGGACTTGTCGTTGGTGTTGAGCCTTATCTTGCAGAATTAGATGCCTTGGTTGATCTCAATGATAATTTCAAGAATGATACTTCCTTGCATATCGAAGCTTATTATGAGCATAAGTTTAACCGACGTATTTCCATTACTCCTGCGGTAATCTGGATTACTGCTCCTAACCAGGATCGAGACAATGATGATATCATTTTAGGAACATTACAAACAGTCTTTGTTTTCTAAATTTTCTGTTGAAATTAAATATATTGGAACAACAACGTTGACAATGCTCAGCGTTGTTTCTTTATGGGATTTTTTTGAATTTTTGTAACAAAGATCGCTCTACTGCACGAATTCTTCACTTGAAAGTCACAGAATTTCAGGATATGGCTTAGGATTTGGAACATGTTCAAGGTGATTAAACATAAAACCTTTGTGAGTGAGGAGTTGATTGTGAGAATATCGAAAATTTTACTGCCGGGATTGCTACTAGCCTTGTGTGGCAGTACTGCAGTACTAGCAGAACCATTAATAGAACCCCCAACTCTTGATGAGACAGGACTACGGAACTATCGTACGAACGCTAGCTTTTTAGCAGAATTAGAAGAAGATTCTTTATCCCAAGTAACCAATGTCAATCAATTAAGAGATGTTTCCCCTGGAGATTGGGCTTATGAAGCATTGCGGAGCTTGGTAGATCGCTATGGTTGTATCGTAGGATTTCCAGACCAAAGCTATCAAGGAAATAAAGCCTTAAGTCGTCATGAATTTGCTGCGGGTTTAAATTCCTGTCTGAATCAAATAGAGAGATTGATTGCTTCTTCCGAAGCCGTATTGCAAGAAGACTTAGAAAATATTACCCGATTAAGGTCAGAATTTCAGGCTGAATTGGTCGCGATCGCAGGCAGAATCGATGTTTTAGAAGATAGAGTTAATTTCCTCGAAGATAATCAATTTTCTACCACCACCATCATGAACGGGGAAGTGATCTTTGCTCTAGCCGATGCCTTTGGGGGCGATCCTCCAGGGGGCTGTTCCATTGTCCAAGGACTAACGGTAACTGATGCTTCTGATGGTGCTGATTGTATTAATCGCAGCGATCCCGATACCGAAACAGTCTTCACTTACACAGCACGTTTGGGTCTACAAAGTTCCTTTACCGGCAAAGATCGTTTGCGCATGTTTCTGACTACAGGAAATTTTGATAATGGGGGCTTTACCAACGCAGGCTCACTCAACACCTATATGTCTCGCCTAGGCTATCAAGCAGACCTAGATAGTGATGTTTTTCTCGATATTGTAGAATATCGGTTTCCGGCCTTTGATGACAAAGTTGTCTTTTATGGTTCGACCTTCGGCTTTGCTTTGAGTAACGTGTTAACGGCTAACTCTCCTTTCTTTGATATTGGTCGAGGTTCAGTTTCTCGTTTTGGACAGCTCAACCCGATTCTCCGTATTGGTGGACCTATGGAAGCTGGGTTGGGATTTGATTGGTCCATTGCCGAACCTGTTCGTTTTCAAGCTGCCTATGGCACAAGGGATAGCGGCAATCCTGCTCAAGGATTTTTTGGTGCCGACCATAGTACCTTAGGAGTCCAGTTACTAGTTCAACCTACCGATAATATTGTTACGGGTATTAATTATGTCAATGCCTATTCCAGTGATGGCACTTTAGGAACCTTTACTGGTAGCGTTAACGCTGAAACAGGTGGTTTATGGTCTAATACCCGAGTTCCCGCGCCTCCAGCTGACGATAATGATCCCACTTTTATCGATTGTTGTCGGTCTTTCTTGGGAGATCAACCAGCAACGATTAATGCGGTGGGCGGCAGTTTTCAGTGGAATGCTACTAGGTCGGTAAATCTTGCGGCTTGGGGTGGTTATACTTTTACGAATTTCCTGAACGAACTTCCTGATAATAGAACCGTTGATTTGGATGGACAATTTCCTAATGATGGGATTGGGGCTTCTGCGGGGAAAAAACCTTTTGCTAATTCAGCAACTTTTTCTGTTTCCCTAGGTCTTTCCGATCCGTTTGGCAGAGAAGGTGATTTATTTGGTTTTATCTTTGGTATGCCTCCGAAGTTGGTAGATGCTGGGCCAGAAACACCAGGCACTCCAGTGCCGTTTTTTGAACAGGTAATTAATAATGAAGGTGATACTGTAGTCACAGATAACAACCCAAACTTGGATACTGTTGGTTTGGTGCAGCAGGAAGCTAATAGAACTGGGTCTTCTGGGTCACAAGCAGCACAGACATTAGTTGCGCAAGGGGAATTACCCAAGAGAGTTGGCGAAGAAGACGAGGCAACTTCTCTACATTTTGAGTTCTTTTATCGGTTTAAGGTTAATGACAATATTTTTGTCACTCCTGGCTTCTTTTTTGTGACTAATCCCGGTCATATTGAAGATAACGATACTATATATGTAGGAACAATTCGGACAACTTTCCGATTTTAGCTGAAGACAAAAAAGAGGAAAGAGAAGAGAATACGAATAAAGTATTCTCTTTTATATGTCAATTAATGCTGATTTCTGGCTGTTACGTGAGATAATTTTTTGTTACTAATCTTTAACAAAATAACTCTTCCTTAAACAGATGACAAAAACAGCGTGGGTATTTCCAGGACAAGGTTCTCAAGCAGTAGGCATGGGAGTTGATTTGCAAGAAAGCCCCGTAGCCAAGAATAAATTTGAGATTGCAGAACATATTTTAGGATGGTCGGTTCTCGATATTTGTAAAGGAGACGAAACTGATTTAGCTCGCACTCTTTATACCCAACCTTGTTTATACGTAATCGAATCTATTATTGCCGATCTTTTATTAGAAAAAACGGAAGCCCCTAAATTAGTAGCAGGTCATAGTTTAGGAGAATATGTGGCCCTGTACACGGCTGGAGTCTTTGACTTTGAATCGGGGCTTCGCCTAGTGAAAAAACGTTCTGAATTAATGAGTAAAGCTGCTGGTGGCAAGATGGCGGCCTTAATGAGATTTGATCGCGAACAATTAGAAAATCTTATTGCGGCCAGTCCTGACGTGGTTCTAGCAAATGATAATAGTGCTGCTCAAGTTGTGATTTCAGGAACACCTGAAGCAGTAGATCACGTTTTAGCCGAAGTCAAAGCGAAACGGAAAGTCGCACTTAATGTTTCTGGAGCTTTCCACTCTCCTTTGATGGCAGAGGCCTCTGGGCAATTCCAGTCAGTATTAGAGGGCATTACTTTTAATGATGCGAAGATCCCTGTCTCATCTAATGTGGAGCCGATTCCAGCGACTAAAGGGGAAGAGTTAAAACAACGTTTAGGACAACAAATGACAGGTGCGGTAAAATGGCGAGAAATTATGAACCAGTTAAGCAAACAAGAAATTGCCCGAACTATTGAAGTTGGTCCTGGCAAAGTTTTAACTGGTCTATTAAAAAGAGCTTGTAAAGGAATGGAGTTAGTTACTGTCGGTACGATAGAAAGTCTTGATAAATTTGCTAATTGCTAATTGCTAATCGCTAATTGTTGGTAGGTAATATAGCGTTTCTCGGATTCATGAGGTACAGAATTTATTAGTTTTAGGGATTGCCCTAAAGGATTAGCTCCGCTCCGCGTCGGGATTAGGGATTGGGAAATGCAGGCGTTCCCTTCTTCCCAGTCCCCAGTCACCAATCACCAGTCACTAGTCTCAGATGTACCTCACCAGTATGAGAATTGCTATAGGTAATAGATGATTACTTATTACCAGGGTCAACTTGGATTAAGAGGCTGTTTCCAAAGAAGCTAAGGGATCAGGAATATCATCAGAAGGAGCTTCAAAATCACCGACTACCGCATATTCCAATCGCAGTTTTAACCAAGTAATGAATTGTTTTTTGGTAGAAACCACCGCTGCACAGGGTTGGGGACATTTAGCTTTGATTTGGGAAAATTCTGGTAATTCGATAAATGCTGGTTGTTTGACCACCCAGAAATCAATTTCTTTGTTTTTCTCTTCGTAATTACGAATTCTTTCTCTTATAACTTCTTCAAAAGGTTCTTCTTCAAATAAGAATCTTTGACTGGCTAAAATGTAATAATAAGTAGTCATCTTAAAATTTCCTCTAATTAATTAGTGATTAGCAATTAGCGATTAGCCATTAGCAATTAGCAATTAGCCATCTATAATTGACCTTTAATTGCTAGTTTCATTTCCCTAACTGCTCTTTCCATGCCAACTAATACAGCACGACTGACAATAGTGTGACCAATATTTAATTCTTCCATACCTGGTATGTTAGCAACAGGGTAAACATTCCAATAAGTTAAACCATGACCAGCATTAACTCGTAATCCAGCTGCGATCGCGATTTCTGTACCTTTCTTTAAAGCAGCTAATTCTTTCGCTCGGGTCTCCTCATCAGTTGCATCGGCATATTTGCCCGTATGAAGCTCAATAAATTTGGCTCCAGTAGCCGCAGCAGCTTCTATTTGTGCCGATTCGGCGTCAATAAACCAACTCACAGGAATTGCCGCAGCTTGTAGTTTTTTGACGATCGCGGTAAAGCGATCGCGATTAGCCAAAATATCGATCCCGCCTTCGGTTGTCACTTCCTCGCGTTTTTCGGGAACTAAGGTAACGTAGTCGGGCCTAATTTCTAGTGCGATCGCGACCATCTCATCTGTAGGAGCCATTTCTAAGTTAAGATGACTGCGCACAGTTTGCCGTAACAGATATACATCTCGATCTTGGATATGACGGCGATCTTCTCGCAGATGAACCGTAATACCATCAGCACCACCTAATTCGGCTAGAACTGCCGCTGCCACAGGATCAGGCTCTACGGTTCTTCTGGCTTGACGGATAGTTGCTACGTGATCTATGTTGATTCCTAATGTAACCACTTTTACAAAAAATAAATATGAGCTAATTCTCAGAGATTGAGCGACTTACAATCATAGGGTAGAAAGAGTAACCGAAACAAGAAAGACAAGATAAAGATTATCTTTGCTAATTGCTAATGGTTAATGGCTAGTGGCTAATTGCTAATGGTTTAATCTCAAATTGTGGCTAATTTCTTTTCATTAGATATAAAAACTTATGGTAATCGCAAACCCATTATTTATTGGTATTGGTGGTTTTTTTTCTGGTATTTTGGCAGGCTTTTTGGGTATTGGTGGTGGTACTGTTTTAGTTCCACTTCTCGTCGCTTTGGGATATCAACCGATCCAAGCAGTAGCAACCAGTGCTTTAGCCATAACTATTACTGCCCTCTCAGGTACGATTCAAAATTGGCGCATGGGTTACATTAAGCCGCAAAGGATTCTTGCTCTCGGATTACCTGCCCTCATTTCTGCTCAGTTCGGTGTTTATTTGGCAGATAAACTTCCTAAAACTTGGCTTTTATTTGGTTTTGGCTTGCTACTAGTCGTCAATCTTTTTCTAGTTGAATTTCGTAAGCGAGTCATTGCCAAATACAAAGATCAAGAGCAAACTTCAATAGGTAATCCGATGATTGCCAGAATAGCAACAGGTGGCACAGCAGGAATCTTGGCAGGTTTATTTGGTGTTGGCGGTGGAGTAATTATGGTGCCCTTGCAAATTATTTTGCTGGGAGAATCGATTAAAATGGCGATTCGTACTAGTTTAGGGGTGATTGTTCTAACCGCAATTTCTGCCGCGATCGGTCACGCATTTAAGGGAAATGTTTTGTTTGTAGAAGGACTTTTATTAGGAACAGGAGGATTAATTGGCGCCCAAGTTAGTACTCGTTTTCTCCCCAAATTACCCAGTAAAGTCGTGAGTTTTGCTTTTACGAGCTTATTAGTAATCCTTGCTACCTATACTTTTTGGCAATCCTGGCAAATTTATACTGGCTTCTAAACAACTAGCGATTAGCCATTATCCATTATCTCCTACTATTTGGCATATCAATAAAAACTCGCTGCTCAAAAGTCACGCCATCGATAATTTGAGTTTTATCTTGCAGGGTTAAGCCAATTTTTACCGGGATAAACTCAGGTTTATTGTCCTCATTCAATAACATCACTCCCGTTTCTCCGTCCTGGGTAACGATCGCGACGGTGGGGACAACCAAAGTATTCTTTAATTCTTTGCCCAAAAAAGTTACATCCACATTCATCTTCGATCGCAACTTTTCCTGACCTGTTAACAGATCAATTCTCACCTCAAAAGAAGTCACATTATCCTCGACGATCGCCTCTGGAGCAATGCGTTTAACTGTTCCTCTAAAAGTATCTTCTGGATAAGCATCAGCAATAATTTCCACTTCTTGCCCTTGATAGAGCTGCCCAACATCAACCTCTGGTACTTTGGCAATAATTTCCAAACCCTGAGCTAAGGCCAAAATAGAAGTTGCCGAAGCTGAAGCTGAAGTTGATGCCGAAGTCGAAGGAGTTACAAAAGAACCTTCTACCGCATATCTCTGGGTAATAATGCCATCAAAGGGCGCTTTGACAATCGTGTCATCATATTGAATCTCCGATTGTTCTAAATTTGCCTGAGCCAGATCCACTTGAGCCTGTAAAGCCTTAATCTCATCCTGATAACTATTTTCTCTTTGCTCCAGAGCTAGTTTCATTTCGGCGACAACTGCTTCTAATTGATTAATTTCAGGATTACTCGTGGTTCTAAGCTGCTCAAGACGTTGTTTAATCTCGGCAATATTGGCTAAAGCATTTTGATTCTCATTAACAGCTTCATCGTAACTATCTTGGGAAATTGCCCCTTTTTCCACTAAATACTGATTTCTTTTAATACGCTCTTGAGTAAGTTGTAATCGGGACTCTGCCGATCGCAGTTGGGCTTCAGTTTGGGAAATTTCTCGGGGAATTCTAGCTTTAGCTTGGGCCAGACGAGCTTCATTTTGCTCTAGTCGAGCCTGGGACTGAAGAATATTTCCCGCGATCGTGACCTTATTTTGTTGTAAATTGGCCCGAGCTTGTTGCAATTGTGCTTGAGATTGGGCTTTTTGGGCTTGAAGTTCCAAATTCTCCATGATTCCCAAAGTCTGCCCAGCAGCTACTTTGTCACCTTGTTCGACCATTAGCCTAACCAAACGCCCAGGATTTTTTGGGCTAACATTCACACTTTTAATCGGTTCTACTTTGCCGCTGGCTGAAATTTTGACATTCAAATTATCCTTAACAACTGGAACAGTAAGTTCTTCTAAAGTTGTTTGAGAACCAGCCTTTTGCATCACAATATAGGTAGTCGCTCCCATCAGGATTAACCCCCCAGTTATCATGCCAAGCATCCAGGGGGAAAGGGAATTTTTTTTACCGAGTAGGGAAAGTTGCATGTTTTGGGGTAGAGCAATAAAACTAATTGAGAAAGAAGAAGAGACGTGTCGCCGACAAGTCTGTACAAAAGTCAGAATTGAGAGACTATGATAATTTGATAATTTTATTTTAACTTTATATTTTTGTCCTTTGCTTACACTGTGGGTACGGATTTCTTACTACTGTTTTAGTCGGAGATTTATGGTACAAAGTTCCTTTTCAAGGCGTGATTGTAATTGATTGAAAATGCTGGCATCCTTTATTGAATGAGCTTTTGGGTAAATAATTATTATCGGTAATGTTTAAAATATCTGAAAATGCGACTAACATAGATCTTTAGGTAAAGGTAAAGTAAATTTGTGTTGAGGCTATATCGTGCCCAGATTTAATTGGTTATTGTCTTCTTTTGTTTGTGCTGGTTTAATTTCCACGACAGCATTGTCTGTTAGGAGTCAGGCTCTTCTACCCTATACACCTCAAATCAATTCTGAACAGTTGCAAAATCAGGGTTTACAACTCCTACAAGATGCCGTGCAACTGATTAAGTTTCAGCAGTATGAATTGGCTCTTCCTCGGGCAGAATTGGCCGTACAGCTCGCGCCAGATAATTATGAAGCTTGGTTTATCTTGGGAAGCCTTTATGCCCAACTCAGAGAATTGGATCAAGGAATCGACGCTCTAGAAAAAGCAGAGGATCTAGCCCCCGATGAAGAAGGAATTCTCTTTAGTTTGGGCAATGCTTATTTTCAAAAAGGTGATTATCAAGTTGCCTTGGAAAAACTCCAGGCTGGATTGGAGATTGAAGAGAATTCGCCGGAAGCTCTATTTGATTTGGGAAATACCTATTTAAAATTGGCAAGATTTGATAAGGCGATCGCATCTTACAAAAAAGCATTTTCCCAAGAAGAAACTTTCTGGCCAGCAATCAATAATGTCGGTTTAGTCGAATATGAACAGGGTAATGTTGATAAAGCGATTAAAAATTGGACAGAAGCCTTAGAAATTGATGCCGAACAGAGTGAGCCTAGATTAGCTTTAGCTGTTGCCTTCTATTTCCAAGGAGACACCGAAAAAGGACTGGAAATGGGAATATCTGCCCTACAGCTTGATAATCGTTATGCGGAGATTGACTTTCTGATCGAAAATCTTTGGGGCGATCGCCTAATCGAAGACACTAAAAAATTCTTTGAGATTCCCCAAGTACAAGAAGTCGTAATTCAAGCTCAAAATTCAGTTGTGGAAAATTAGATTGCTAATGGCTAATTGCTAATGGCTAATTGCTAATTGCTAATCGTTTTTCTTTAATTGAGTTAGCTAAAGAAAAAGGGGATTTATTTTAATCCCCATAGTTGATAAGTTATCAAGGTTAATCTTGTTAACTTATATTCCTAATTTTCCATCGATTTCTTTGAGAATTGCGGTTACTTTGTCGCACAAAAGATCATGGCTATTGCCATTAGTTGCCATGATACAACCCCATTTTTTGACATCTCCTTGGTTATACAAAACAGGTTTTCCATCTTCATAGGAGAACTGACCACCTGCTTCAGTTAAAATCAATTCAGGTGCTGCAAAATCCCAATCCTTAGCCGCAGATTTTCCTGACAAAGAAATATACAAATCAGATTCTTGTTCTAGGATAGTTGAAATTTTACCTCCAACTCCTCCCATATATTTTTTACCTTTGAGTGGTAGGTAATCAATTAATTTCTGGAAACGTTCATCGCGGTGACTACGGCTAACAATTAGATATAAATCTCCAATCTCTTTTCTCTCAGAAACTCGGATTGGGGTACTTTTTTTATCTTCTTTGGTTTGTACAAAAGTCCCTTGACCTTTTAGGGCATAATATATTTTTCCTGCTTCAGGAATTCCTACAATTCCGATTACGGGACGACCTTTATAAGTCAAGGCAATATGTAAACCAAATTCTCCTGTCTTGTCGATAAAGTCTCTTGTGCCATCTAGAGGATCAATAATCCAAACCCAATCTTTGGCAACAGGCTCTGCTTTTTTTACATCAAAAGTTTCTTCTGAGAGATAACCAAAATCTTCATCAGCTAATTTTGATTGTAGATTCTCGACAATATATTTGTTAGCTGCTAGATCTGCGGCTGTAACAGGGCCATCTTTCTTGTCTTTGACATCTAGGTCTTTATCATTTTCCTTACTATGATAATAAGAAAGGAGAATATCTGATGCTCCCCAGGCTATTGAACAGGCGATTTCCGTAATTTCCTGCAATCTTTCTTGGCTAAGTTCCAAAACTATATCCCTACTTTATTATTAATATTCCTAATAAAAATTATGGCATTAATTTTCATTAATGAACATGATTGCTTCTGTAATAATAAAAAATAGGTTTTTTGTCTCAATCAAGAAGATTTTATGTTAATAATTATCCTGACAATAAATACTCTGATCAATCGTAAATACTAGAGTAATTATTGATGTTTCATTTCTGTCTTTATTTTGTTACCAATTTTACCAAAAACACTATAGATTAAGTATAATCAACTAGGCTGGAACCGAATCTTAAATTCTTATGACATTCAAAATATCAAATGTATTTTTTAGCTCGCTTTTACTAGTATCTATACCTTTAACAGTTCGGGTTCTCGCTCACCAAGTCGAAATTTCAGATCAAGTGGCAGGAACGCTACATATTGAACCTGATGATAATCCTCGACAGGGAGAAAGGGTTCAAGCTTGGTTCGCTTTAACTAGTCGTGGCGGTAAGATTATTCCCCTGTCTCAATGTGACTGTAAATTGTCAGTTTATGCTCTGCCTCGTAATCAGGAAGATCAAGCTATCTTGAATCCTATTTTGCAAGCTGTCAATGTTGGGCAATATCAGGAAATTCCTGGTGCTTGGATTACTTTTCCGAAAATAGGTTCTTATGAGTTGGAAATTACGGGAACGGCTAATAATGGGGCTGATTTTGCAGATTTTGATTTAAATTATACTGTTAATATTTTGCCTTAGAATTAATCCTTCTGGAAATGCAAGACTATATCTAAAGAATAATATTCACGGAATAAATAAGGGGCTCAATGCTTGATGCGAATTAAAATATGTGGCATTACGAAGGCTGAACAAGCAAACAAGATTGCTCAACTGGGTGCGACTGCATTGGGTTTTATTTGTGTAGCGCGATCGCCCCGTTATGTCACCTCTTCACAGATCGCACGAATTATTCGGCAATTGACAATCTCTGTTGACAATATTGGTGTGTTTGCCAATGCAGAGATAGGAGAAATTGCTCAGATTGTAATTGAAACAGGTCTCAGTGGAGTTCAATTGCACGGTGCCGAATCACCAGAATTTTGTCAGCAATTATGCCAAGCAGTTCCTAGCAAGATTGAAATTATCAAGGCTTTTCGCATCAAAACCCCAGAATCTTTAGCGGAAACAGCGCTTTATGGTGATTATGTTGATACTTTGCTTTTGGATGCTTATGATCCTCAGATGCTTGGGGGAACAGGAAAAACTATTAATTGGCAAGGTTTACAGGAGTTTAATCCGACTTTGCCTTGGATGTTGGCGGGAGGGTTAAATCCAGATAATGTATCGGATGCTTTGGCTCAACTTAAGCCTGATGGCATTGATTTATCTAGTGGTGTGGAAAAAGCTCCTGGAGATAAAGATTTAGATTTAGTGGCAAATTTATTTGACAATATTGGAAGCATAGCTAAGAGTCCTAAAAGATCTTCAAAGTGCCGATAATTGCTGGAATCGGTAATTTGATTCAATTACCGATAATTTGTGAAATAGGTAATTAGATTCAAGTAAGGCAGTCGGTTGTTGGATGGCTTAATACGCTATGGTTCAAATATTCATTCCTAAATAACGTATCAATTCTTCTAAAATTTCATATCCGCCATCTAAGTACAGGACAAAAATTGCAGAGCGGCTGTTGATTGAGTTTGGTTACTGTTCATCAAACCCTATTTCTGTATAACTTTGCAAGCTTACTTGCTTTTTTTGTCCCGTACAGAGGTCTTAAAAACATGATTTGCAGTTTTGTATCCAAATCCCGCAGTTCTGTTTATCTACTCCAGCCCAATAACTCGATAATATTAAGACATAAGCTGATCTAAGAGCTTATAAATCAAAAACAATAATTTAAAACAATGACACTCGAAAACTTAAAATCAGGCAAAAACACAATAACGTTTAAATCTTTTGGCGTAGATTTAGTCGGCAATCTCTATCTTCCAGAAGATTTTGATCAAAACAAAAAATACAAAGCCATAGTAAGTGCAAGCCCGTTTCCTCAAGTGAAAGAACAAGTCATGGCAACCTATGGGCCAGAAATGGCTGAAAGAGGATTTGTATTCTTAGGTTTTGATTATCTAGGAATGGGAGATTCACCAGCATTACCAGGTGAGTTTAAAAAATCTCGATATATGTTTAGACTAATCGAAAACACATGGGACGCCGTTTCATATCTAGGAACACTTCCTTTTGTAGAAGAGATTTACGGACTTGGTGTATGCCAAGGGGGATCAATTATTGCCTCGGCATCTGTAACAGATCACCGCATTAAGAAAATTGCTATGGTTTCTGGAATGATGGCAGCAGATGATTTCCAATGGGCTAATAGAGAAATAGTAAATCAACAAATTGCTGCCGCAAATGCTTCAATGCAAAAGATGTATGAAACTGGTGCGCCAGACTATGTTAATCCTATTGGATTGTTTGACGAACAATCAAAGGAAGAATTTGTCGGATCTGGAGTAAACCCGATGGCAGATGAAACTTATGACTACTATGGAAGAGATGGGGTCAAAGGACCAGTAGCGGTTCCAAACTTCACCAATACGCATATCGGTGATCAGGGCATGCAATCTCTTATTTCTATTGGAGAGCATTACGCAGACAAGATCATACAACCAGCTTTGATTGTTTATAGCCCAGCAGCTTTCACTGCTATTTGCTCAACTCAATTTATTGAAAAGCTGACCAATGAACATGAGGTCTTGGCTCTTGAAGAGTTTACCCATGTTGACTTTTACCACAAGCCAGATGCCGTCAAAGTAGCTACAGACGCTGTAGCGGAATTCTTCAATAAATAAGGTAAGTATCAAAGGTGGGTCGCTCAGCTTATCTGTGTAATACGCACAAAAGTATGTAAGGTCAGTAATATGACGACAGAAAAATTACATTTTAGTGATTTAACAGAGTACCATAAATTTTTTGGCCTTCCTGCGCCGGAGAATCCATTATTTTCTGTGCTTTCTATGTCATCTGAAAAAGCCGATGTTGCTAGGTGTCCTGATCTCGATATTGCGGTTAGTAGTGATTTTTACTCTATATCATTCAAGCATATTACATCCGGTGAAATTCATTATGGTCGTACAAAGTATGACTGCAAAAACGGTACGATGATCTTTGTGGCTCCAAAGCAGGAAGTACGTATTGTGGGTTTAGAAGTTAAAGCTACAGGCCGCAGTATTGTGTTTCATGAAGATTTTATCCGAGGTCATAAAATTAAGGATGAGATCAAGAAATATAATTATTTCAGCTATGCCGTGAATGAAGCTCTGCATTTATCGCCAAAAGAAGAGCAGATGATGGTGGGGTTAATTGACCAGATCGAAGCGGAGTATCACAACAACCAAGACGAGTTCAGCAAAGAGCTTATTCTTTCGCAACTCGATACATTATTAAAATATGCCAACCGTTACTATCAGCGACAGTTTTTGCACCGTAAGGAAAACAATTCCGATTTACGGGACAAGTTCATTGATGAAGTTGAAAGCTTCATTGCTGAAAACAAACTGGAAGAAAAAACTATTCCGTCGATTGAGGACATCGCCAGCGTAATGGCTATGACACCTCGCTATTTAAGCGATGCTCTGAAGGCCGAAACGGGTAAAACCGCGATGGAAAATCTTCATCTCCATATGATTGATAAGGCCAAAGACATGTTGCTTGAAAAAGATGCCACTGTTGCCACCGTTGCATACGATCTGGGTTTTAAATATCCCCAATATTTTGCACGACTATTTAAGAAGAAAACAGGCATGACTCCAACGGAATATCGAAAATCATATCATTGAGATAAATTGAAGGAACTCAATTTTTAATCCAAGCTTTTTCAGACTTCTCTCTGTTAATGCGATCGCGTTTTAAATTGCGATCGCTTTTCTTGAAACCTCAAACGACATTTCACAACCTGTCGATAATTAACTCTTTTCAACAGGAAAGGGAGCGGAATTCATCACCACAGAAACCTTAGAATCTGGTTTCCGTAAAACTAAAAAGTCTTGTCCTCCGGGAATATAATCAACTATTTGGAAAAACTTCCCAAAAATTTTAATCACCTCAGCACGAGTTTGAAAAACATCCCAAGCAGAACCCCCAATACGGGTCGAATAAGTGGCTCTAGAATCATTTTGAGTCAAGGTGAAACTACCTTGAGTTTTTAATTCTTGCATCTCTTCAGGCCCCAGCATCAAAGATTCGTGATTTCGACCTAATACTGAGCAGATAAATATTCCACTAGGACGTGAAATTCTCAGCATTTCTGCCAGCCATGATTCTTGGCTATTAAGAGGAATATGGGTAAAAACTGAAGAAGCTAACATCAAATCAAACGAGTTATCCTCTGCAAAGTTAAGAGGAGGAGTGAGTTCATTATGATGAAATTCAATTTCAGGTAAGTTTGATTTACACCATTCAATCATTTCTGGGTTAGCATCCGAACCCACTAATCTAACTCCTTCAAGACAACGAAAATGTCTTAGTAGCCTTGCTGTACCGCAGCCCAGCTCAAATATGGAGCCAATAGTTCTAATATTGATAGAAAAATGTTCGAGAATTTGAAATAAACGTAATACCTCATGATAACCAGTATAAAAATAAACATCAGCATTACTTTGCTCTTCTAAATCTTCCTCGTAAAAAAGAGCGGTCTTGGCAATCAGTTCTTTCGTGGGAACAGAACCAGGATTAACTGAGTGATAATTAAGCTCTAAGTTTTTCTGCATGTATTTGTTGAAACGATTTTCTTCAATTTTTCGTTTAATCTGATAAACAGATGATTTTGGCAGTAATTTTTTGGCTATTTTGCGAGTAATTTTTAGCATAAAAAAAATAATTTTAATTTAGTTGATAAAAAAGGAGTTTGAACCTTAATTTAGATGAGTTCAACGGACGGTATGAAACGTGGTATAGAGGCAATTGATACCGGTGCACCA
>JBCCYD010000077.1:0-18039 GCA_039190385.1 Cyanobacteria bacterium P01_F01_bin.143
AAAATGTTAGTAAGTTTAATTCGGAGATAAAAACTATAATGCCTACAAAAGATAGATCAAAAGAAGCAAAAAGTAATTTTCGAAAAGGTGTCGAATTACAAAAACAAGGTAATTTCTCAGAATCCATTAAAAGTTACGAGCAAGCTATTGAAATTAAACCTGACTATGCACAACCATTATTGAGATTAGCCAAAATTCATGCATCTCAAGAAAATTGGTCAGAGGCTATTAAATGCTATAAACGCATTGTTGCCCTAGATTCAGAAAATTATGATGTTTATCTGAAACTAGCTAAAGCTTTATTGAAACAAAACAAAATTTATGCGGCGATCGCGACCTATCAAGAAGTTATCGAATTAAAACCAGATATTTCCGAAAAGGTTTATCAAGTATTAGGAGATCTTTTGTTACAAGAAAAAGATGATTTAGGTAATGCGATCGCGGCTTATCGCCAAGTAGCAGAAAAAGGCTCTGAGCTGAAAACTGGATTCTATGTAAAATATGGCGATGCGCTACTACAAAAAAATATCGTAGATGAAGCAATTGTTAATTATCAAAAAGCAGTCCAATTGAATTCTGATTCTGCTCGGTGTCACATGCTATTAGGCAATGCTCTATGGCAAAAAGGCGATCTTGATAATGCAGCTAATTCTTATCAAAAAGCACTAGAACTTAAACCCGATTCCTCCCCAGTCTGCAAGAAGCTAGGCGATATTTACCTGAAAAAAGAGCAATTAGATTCTGCGAATAAATATTATCACAAAGCTCTTGAACTTAATCCAGAGAAAACTACGCTCTATCGTTGCTTAGGTGATGTTGCGAAAAAACAAGGAAGGCTTGATGAAGCAGAACGTCTTTATAATCGTAGTAATCAATAAAGATCTCTTCAACATATAAAAGAAAGGTCGCCCCCTTAAGGGAGCGACCTTATCAATGCTATTTAGTTTATTGAACTCGTGAAAAATTTATTTAATAAACAACATTTCTTGATACTTAGGCAACGGCCATAAATCGTCAGCAACCTCACCTTCTAGAGCATCAGCATATTCACGTACCTCATCCATCAAAGGACGAATAGTTTTCGCAGAATATTGCATATGTTCTTTCATTGAAGAAAAATCTTCCTTCTCTAAAGCTGCTTCCAATTTACTAGTTGCCGCCATCATACTATTAGTTAAACTAGCAACTTTGCTCATTATCTTGGCATCGAAATCAACACCTAATTCCTTAAGACTAGAAACAGTTGCTGAAATCTCGGAGACATATTTTACCGCTGCCGGATAAATCTTAGTTTTGGCAATATCGATCACGAGTTTCGCTTCCACCTCAATCGAAAGCACATACTGTTCTGAATAGACTTCAAAACGACTTTCCAATTCCCTGGGAGAAAGCACGCCAGTCTTCTTAAATAAATCCTCAATATACTCTTCTGTCAAGACAGGTAAGGCATCTGCCGTTGTCGGTAAATTAAGTAAGCCCCGCTCTTCTACCGCTGCCTTGTGCCAAGCTTCAGAATAACCATCTCCACCAAAGACAACCGCGCCATGGTCATCCATAATTTCCTTGAGGATGCTAAAAGCCGCAGTATTGAGTTCTTTGCCTGCTGATAGCTCACTTTCTAACTTATTAGCTATCCAATCCAAAGAATCTGCCAAAATTGTATTCATGGCAATTAAAGGCCCAGCAACAGATTGGTGGGAGCCTACTGCGCGAAATTCAAAACGATTGCCCGTAAAAGCAAAAGGCGAAGTTCGGTTGCGATCGCCAGAATCCTTCATGAATGTGGGCAAAGTTTCTACCCCAAGATCCATAATCCCACTAGGTTTGCTACCGGTAATCTTCCCTTGCTGAATTTGTCCGTAGACATCTTCTAATTGAGTGCCTAGATAAACAGACATAATAGCTGGCGGAGCTTCATTTGCTCCTAACCGGTGATCATTACTAGCCGTAGCAATGACAGCCCGCAGTAAAGGCCCATACTTATGAACGCCCCGAATAACCGCACCGCAGAAAGTCAAAAACTGTATATTTTCATGGGGTGTATCTCCCGGATCAAGTAAGTTACCCTGAGTAGAATTACTAACAGACCAGTTAACATGCTTACCTGAGCCATTAATACCCGCAAAAGGCTTTTCGTGTAGGAGACAAGCAAAACCATGTTTTTTAGCAGTATTGCGCAGAATGGTCATCGTTAATTGCTGATGATCTGTCGCTGCATCGGCTGACTCAAAATAAGGTGCAATCTCAAACTGACCAGGAGCAACTTCATTATGTCTGGTTTTAGCAGGAATACCGAGACGATACATTCTTCTCTCGACTTCCTGCATAAAGACTTGAACCCTTTCGGGAATTGCACCAAAATAATGGTCATCAAATTGCTGTCCCTTCGCCGGAGCCTTACCAAATAAGGTTCTACCCGCCAACATCAAATCAGGACGACTGTTGGCAAAAGCTGCATCTACCAAAAAATATTCTTGTTCGGCACCACAACTAGAATTAACCCGAGCAATATCTTCATATCCCAATAACTTGAGAACTTTAGTTGCCGATTTGTTCATCGCAGCAATAGAGCGCAATAGAGGAATTTTTTTATCGAGAGCTTCCCCGGTCCAAGAAACAAATACTGTAGGAATGCAGAGCGTTACACCATTGTCGGTTTCCATGACATAGGCGGGACTAGTGACATCCCAAGCCGTATAACCTCGGGCTTCAAACGTAGAACGAATTCCGCCATTGGGAAAGGAAGAACCATCGGGTTCGCCTTTGATTAAAGTTTTTCCTGAAAACTCAGAAATTACGGTACCATCACTTTGCACTGAAATGAAACCATCATGTTTTTCTGCTGTAGCATTAGTCATCGGATAAAAAACATGGGCGTAGTAGAGTGCACCTTTAGAAGTCGCCCAGTCTTTCATTGCCGAAGCTACAACATCCGCAACTGAAGGATCTAGTTTTTCGTCAGATAAAATAGTCTTTTTTAGGGACTTAAAAACAGTTTTCGGCAAACATGCCTGCATCTTGCTCAAACTAAACACATCAGTTGCCCAGATATCTTCCAACGATTCTGGAGGCTGAACTGGAATCGGTTCCCTGTGGGTGATTTGGTAGATTGCTTGAGTCCGTGGCTCATATCCCATAATATTTAATTCCTTTTCTAGATCTAGATCCTACGAATATTACAAGGATGCAATGGGGAAAAAATGTAGCATATGTAACTAACTGCTATCTGTGAAGATACTGAAGCTTTGATCTTTGACATTTCTTAAGATCTTGATGCCAACTCAGGAGATTTTAAAAGTATAAAATTTATGATGCGATCGCCCAATAAATGGAATAGTAGTATCATCTTTAGCAACATTGGTAAAATAAGAAAAAAAAGACAGTACACACAGAATGGAAAAATTAACCATCGCTGATGCACAAAAAAACTTGAACAACATAGTTAAGTCTGTTGCAAAAGAAAACAAAGTAGTTCAAATAGAAAATCAAGAAGAATCTGCCGTATTAATATCTCAAAAAAACTATGAAAGCTTGCAGGAAACTCTTGAGTTGCTTTCAATCCCGGGATTTAGAGAAAGTATTCAGCGGTCTCTAGAGCAAATACCTAAAAACGAAACATACTCTTTAGATGAAGTTTTAGGAGACATTGATTGATGGTTTGGGAAGTTCGCTTTACCAAAGAGGCAAAGAAGGACATTGCAAAACTATCACCTAAGCTAAAACAGAAACTCAAACGAATAATCCAGAATGAAATTACAGTAAAGCCATATAACGGCAAGAAGCTTGTGGGCGATCTTAGTGGTTTTTATTCTATTCGTTTGTCACACAAAGACAGAGTAGTTTATACAATTGACAACGAGCAAGAGCTCATTTATATTCACCGTGCTAAAACTCACTACGGAGAATGAGAGCAGAATGCACAAAGCTAAATTTTTAGTTTATTTCTTTATTTAAAAAGCTTTACTAAAATATATTTTTCCAAGTTCAAAAAATGCACACAGCGATCGCATTCACTTGAACTCAACTAAGATTTCAAAATGAAAATTGCTGAATTAAATATCGACAGCTAAACTAAGAAACGCCATGAATAAGTTAATTCTTCTCTATGTCCAACGCTAGACCACTTCCCAAACCCAATTCCGACATAACTGATTATGAATGGGAGGTAACTCCCTACCGGGTCAAGATCATCTTTGATAGTTTGCAGCAAATTCTGCAACAAAAGCAAGAAAATTTGAAGCATGTAAATTTTGAAAATCAGTGGTTGCGCCAAAAATTGGATGAACGAATTGAGCGTACCTATAATCCGATGATGCCTTCGCTACCAGAAGTGATACTTTGGGCGATTATTGGTTTTATTTTGACGGTGGGTTGTACTTTTATTGAAGCTCATACTCTCAATTTTCCCTGGCTATGGAATGATCAGGCGTTAGCAATTCCTACTTTAGGTGTTAGCTATCAAATTGGTGCTGTTTTGTTTGTCGGTTGTATTGCCGGTAGAAATGCTGCTTTGCTGTCTCAGGCTGCTTACGTAATTTTAGGGATTTGCGGCGTACCAATTTTTGAGCGAGGTGGTGGTTGGCAATATATTTTAGAACCAAATTTTGGTTATCTAGTCGGTTTTATTATTGGTGCTTGGTTATGTGGCTATTTAGCATTTCAGAAGTTAGTTTACCTAGATGGTTTGATTATGAGTTGCGGTGCTGGTTTATTAGCAATTCATGCTACAGGAATAATTTATTTAACAGTGCTCTACTATACCCAGGGTTTGGGAACAGGAATTAATTCACTTATGGAAGGAATTTCACTTTATTCTCTGGCTCTGCTTCCAGGACAATTAGCCGTAATTTGTGCAACGGTGGTAATTTCTTATGGATTGCGGAAACTTATGTTTTCTTAAATTGGTTTGAACAATAATTATATGTTGTGGTTCGTTGAGCCTCTAAGTTTGAACTTTATGCGTTATGCGATCTCGCAAAGCGAGGCACTGCGTGATCGCGATTGGCTTTTTCTTGGGCATTCTAAGCGCGGTAGTAGGCAGTTATCTGATTTTGCAACAAATGGGCATGATGAGTGGGGTGATTTCCCATACTGTGTTACCGGGAATTTCGATCACGTTTTTCCTTGAGATTAATTTGACGATCAGCGCATTTATCGCGGGCATACTTAGTGCTTTACTGGTGATGATTATTAACAAGCGATCGCTTATCAAAGTTGATGCTGCTATGACTCTAGCGCTGACTGGCTTTTTAGCTTTAGGCATTATTTTAATTAATGTCTTATGAATTAATTAAATAGTTTTATATAGTTTGCTCTTCGGCGATATTTTAGGCGTCACCAAGCAAGATGTTTGGCAAACAGCAATCATTACTCTAGTAATTATTCTCTTAACTATATTGTTTTATAAAGAGTTAGAATTTTATACTTTTGATCCTGTTGGGGCTAAAGCCTGTGGTCTACCAGTTAATCTTTTATATTTTGGCCTCATCTGTGCGATTACTCTCAATATTGTCGCTAGTATACAAACTATGGGCGTGTTACTAGTAATGTCTTTGTTAGTTGGACCAGCGATTACTGCCTATTTATGGATTGAATCCTTGGCCCAAATGATGGTTTTGGACGCAATTTTAGGAGTAATTTCGACTATTGGCGGGATTTATATTAGTTATTATTTTGATTTGCCTTCTGGAGCCACGATCGTCATACTTATCTTTGGGTTTTTTAGTTTATCTTTCTTATTTAGTCCCAACCAAGGAATTATTAATACTCCCGCCAATCGCCAGAGATTAATTAATTTTCTAAAATTTAATCGGTAGTTATACAAAGTATATTAGCGATTATTAAATGGCGACACAGCAACTAAAGTTTTCATCTATCATAAAGTTTTTATATAATTTGCCATGCGGTACTAATGGAGTACAAAAGGTTTTAGGTGTATTCTCATCCGTTATCATCGCCGAAACACTAATTGTAGACGGACTCAAAATATCTGTTCTCATTATAGTATTTCTACTTCTTTATCATTTTACGGTCTCTCTATTAGAGACTATTCTTCGTGGTGGATTGCCAACAAGAGCTCATTATGATGTTTTTATCTCATATCAATTCTCTCAACATAAGGAAATAGCCAAAGAAGTTTATGCGTTCTTAAACTCCCAAGGACTAAAAGTATTGCTTTACGAGACCCAGGAAATAAAAGACTGCAAATCAATATTTCCTGCATCTGAATGGGCTCTAACCAATCTCCCCGAAAAATTGAAGAATGCTCTCAAGGATTCGAGTTGTATTCTTTTTCTGGTACCAGAAGAAGAGCAGAAAACTGTTAAATCTCTGTCCTTTTTTCTCTCTCACTTTATAAAGAAGATGGTAAATCTGCTGACATGCATAAATCCGTTGAATCATCTTCTTAGATTGCAACATCAAATTCTTAATCACTACAAACAGTTGTGGTATCAAAAATTCTATGGAGTTGATCTTGAAAGAAAGTTGGGTGAAACTTGGCAATTTTGGGAGATACGTGTCGGTCGCGAAATGGGGCGATTGGTAATACCCGTCGCGATCGCAGATTCTGAAACCCACCAGAATAATAATCTCCCTTTTCTCAGACGTGAACACCTAGCAGAGGATTTGCGACATATTGTAAAACGAATAAAAGACGAATCACCAAAAGAAAGACGACTAGAGTTTTTGCCTAATTCTCAACCCACCTTTGTTTGCATTGTCATTATCATTCCTATTGTTGCGTTGATTTTGATATTTACGTCTCTCCTACTTTGGATTGTTGATCTTGTGATTGCGATAATTACTTCTATCTTTGTAATAATATAGCTACAATTCAAGGCAACCAATTTTCATCTAGTACTTGTTCGGGATTCCCAATGGGAGATAGGGGAAATGTATCTAGGGGTAATTGAGAAATATCAGCCACAAGTTCCCGAGAATCTTGATAGCATTCTTCAAAAATCCGTTCCAGATAAGGTTTTAGACTAGGACTAGTTTTTAATTCCTTATTGATTTGCTTTCGAAAATTGCGAATTTCTCTTTTCCAGTGATTTTGATTATAATCTCTTTCCTGTTCCCAACATGCCAATTTGAGTAAATGCTCGAATAATCTTGTTAGTAAACTTTCGATTCTTCTTTTTTCACTTCTTCCCAAACTAACTATCTCCTCAATCAAGTTTTCCCAATCAAGAGAACTAAAGTTTTTTGCCTGTAATTGTTTCACTGTCTCTTCTAGCCAAAGATGATAGTCAGTGTCATATAAAGTCTTTTGGTTGTGTTTTATTTTAGAAACCATTTTTATTTTTCATTATAAGATTAAAAAAAGCGCAACCTGTTCAAGATCACGCTTAAATTCTCAAATAATTACTTATAGCTAAGGAAGAGGAGGCTGATTATTACCAGTAGTTACTGGTTCTCTTACCCAATATCTTGTCAAAAGAGCCGAGTTAGCAACCGGATCAGTAATTGCCGAGTAAAAATTATCGCGATTGATAACTTGTTGGGGAGTCCAGTCACCAGCAATTCTAATCGCTTGCATGGTAGCTACCCGATTACCCAGTAAAGGTTCAGGATTCTCTACAGTTCCACCCAAAGGCACAATCTCAAATAAACCAGGATTAGCCTCGATCGCGGTTTGGGCTAAATGATAGAAAAACAACCCGACATCAGCTTCCCCGTTGGCTAATGCTTGAGGAACATCACGATGATGAATGCGATCGCCTACTACCCATTTTTTCCTTCTCCGATTCCTCCTCGGATTAAAGACTCTATTAAATAGAATACTAGCTTGGGTCTCTGCTAGCTCAATATCACCTGTGGCAGCTTCAACCTCGCGAAAAGCAATATTAAAAACACTAGAGCTATAGTTTCCGAAACTTCCAGGCTCCGTTTCGGGATTTGACGTCACAACGCGAACACCTTGACGTCCGAGATCCCAAATATCTTGGATATTTTTCGGATTGCCAGCACGAACAAGTAGAACATTGCCAAAGTTACTCAATATCTTGGCTTGTTCGCCATCGTTATAGCTGCCAGCAATCACCCCATTCATAATTCCGTTGGGCCCCATAACTACCATTGGAATACCACGAATTACCATATTGCCAAAAGTGAGGCGACCACCATTGTCTAATTGTTCAATAGAAATTGGTGGCGAAGTGGAATAGCCCCATTGTCCATCATCAACCACAGGATTGGCTGGTAGATATACCTGACGATTAAAAGCATTGAGAAAACGATGAAAATTCCCTGCGGTCGAAACAAGCAAATCCCAATCATCGGTACTTGTTTGCATATGCCAATCATCTAGGACGTTTGCCTGACCAGTGAGATCAGGAAAATTAAAGGGACGTTGGGGGATGATATCATCGCCACCTTCACGTAGCCAGATGAGAGTCTTTTGTCCTAAGACAACTGGTTCTGTCGTAATTTCTGGAATGGTAACCGATTGTGCTTGTGCCGACCAAGTAACCAGAGGCATTACCAAGAATAATATCGTTAAGACAGCCGTCTGCAAGATACGCAGGATAGCTGTCTGCAATTCTATTTTGATAGATTTCATAATGTTACCTATTGAAGGTTAACTGTAACTATGAGCTAAACTTTACTGGCTCGATCTAAACATACAAAATATTATTCGGCAACCGAAATCTTACTATTTTCTTAATAAACAAAATAGGTAATAGATATTTCCCTATTACCTAAAGAATGATTCTAAATTTAATTTTGTAATACTATTAGGCTACGGCAGAGGTGGCTGATTATTGCCAGTAGTCACGGGTTCTCTGAGCCAGAATCGTTTGAGCTGATCACTATTAGAAGTTGAGTCAGTAATGCCAAAGAAGAAGTTATCACGATTGATTATTTGTTGCCTTGTCCAATTACCGTCAATACGAATTGCTTGCATGGTAGCTACGCGATTACCTGGTAATGGCTGAGGATTATCTACTGTTCCACCCAAAGGTACGATTTCGAATAAACCAGGATGGGCTTCGATCGCGGTTTGAGCCAAGTGATAAAAGATGATTCCCACATCGGCATCGCCGTCAGCCAAAGCCTGGGGCAGGTCACGATGATGTATGCGATCTCCAACAACCCATTTCTGGCGATCTCTATTGTTCACCGGATTAAAGACTTGATTAAATAATTGACTAGCCTCTTTACTCGCAGCATTGATATCTCCCGTATCAGCTTCAACCTCACGAAAGGCGATATGGAAAATACTAGATCGATAATTATCAAAACTACCAGCTTCATTTGCTGGATTAGAAGTCACAACTCGCACATCGTCCCGACCGAGATCCCAAATGTCACGAATCTCTTTCGGATTGCCCGCAGGAACAAGTAGCACATTACCAAAATTACTGAGCATCTTTGCTGGCTCTCCATCATTAGAGCCGCCTTTAATCACAGCATTCATGATTGGCTTGGGGCCCATCACTACCATCGGTAGCCCACGAATTTCCATATTGCCAATGGTGAGGCGACCACCATTTTCTAATTGGGGAATCGAAACTGGGGGAGAAGTCGAATATCCCCATTGTCCATTCTTGACAACGGGATTGTCAGGTAAGTAAGTCTGACGAAAAAAAACATTGAGAAAACGATAAAAATTACCAGAGGTCGAAACTAGCAAATCCCAATCATCAGCACTTGTTTGCATATGCCAATCATCGAGAGTATTGGCTTCACCAGTGAGATCGGGGTAATTAGACGGGCGTGGTGGGATTAAGTCATTCCCCCCTTCAGTAGGCCACTTCAGAGTTTCACGACCTAAAACAACTGGTTCTGTAGTAATTTCAGGAATACTAACCGATTGTGCTTGCACAGGTACCGCAATCAAAGACATTAGCATAAATAATATGTTGGTATGAAATTTCAGTCTAACAGCATTCATTTTAATTTTTCCTCAGCTGTATTGTTTCGAGATTATAACTATTAATTTAAATTGTAATAGCTTCATACTATTTAGTTATACATAATATTTTTTATCTAGCAACTAAAGTAGCTTAAAATTTATATTTTCATATAAAGAATGAAATTTTATCAATATAAGATTGAAATATTGTTATGGCACAAGTATCAAGTAAGATTTAAGCCAAAATAGGGTCAATTGCCTCTCAAATTACCCTAGGTAAGCTCAAGACTTTATACTTCAATCAAAATATTCTAGTATATTTACGTAAGTATTATTATCGGATCTCTTGAGATAAATACAAAAATACCCGCTTGTCGCTTAAGAAAAAATATTTAGGTATTTTCCCTATTGTTATTTACACTTATTCCAAATATAAAGAACAAGTTAGGAAATTAATAAACAAGCAAGAAATTGTTTATATTGTAACGGAATGATTTTATTCAAAACTTTATATTTTCCTGATTAATTTCCTAAATATTAAATGAGATAAATAGCATCCAGTTCCTAAATCTAACTGCTATCATTTTTTTTAGCCTAAAATAGTATTTAGCTCCTACAACTTTTATAAAAAAAAGTTACAAAAATGCCTGAATCTAAACTTTATTATCAAGAAGTATCTTCTAAGAACAATAGTAATGGACAGAATTTATCTGATGAGAATTTAGAGTGTTCTCCTTCTGTAAATGATGATCAAACGACTGATATAGCTGCGAATACAGATACTAAGGCTAGAGAAATTGTCCTCAACCAAGCATTCACTTATCAGCAAGAACTGAAATGGTTAGATACTGGAGTAACAAAAAAGTTCAGAGATCAGAGCAATCCTAAAACCATAAAATCTAATGTTTTATGGGGAAAGCTTTTTGGCAGTATTATGTCTGGTATTTTTACTTCTGTAGCTAAAGTTACAAAAAATTTGGCTACAACAAAAGAAGTAAATGTTGCTCAAATTTTTCTCGAACAAGCAATCATATATCGGGAAGAGCAAAGATATCCAGAAGCGATTCAAGCTTGTGAGACAGGACTGAAGATAGACCCCCAACTGGTAGGGGCTTACAAAGTATTAGGGGATGTTTGCCACAAGCTGGGGAAACTTGCGATCGCGGTTAGCTATTATGAACAGGCGATCGCTATGAAACCAGATTTTCCCGAAGTTTATGCCAATCTTGGGGATCTCTACGCCCAACAGAGTAATTGGCAACAAGCTTATGACCATTATAAGCAAGCGCTCACACTCAAGCCAGATTTCCCCCAGGTATATAAGCAGCTATCTCTAGTGCGTCAAAATTTGCTTAAAGTACCCAGAGTTGCTCCAGCCCTAGCGCAAGTTGATCCGAAAATCTCTTCCCAGCAATTGTTGGTTTTAGCAGAGCAAGCCTATAAGCAAGGCAACCTGCCCCAGGCTGCGCAATATTATCAACAGATAGTACAAATTGATCCCAACTCCCAGCAAGCCTATCAAAGACTCGCTACAATTACCGAGTCAATGGGGCTATGGCAAGAATCAACTATCTACTATCGACAGCTGCTCCAGCTTAAAGCATCATCTCTAAACCCTTCACTTTCCCCAGCAAGAAAGCAATTATTACTCAGAGGAAATTCAGCAAAACCAGCTGCTGATTCGAGCATCAATTCCCCCCTCAATCGTCTTCAGCAAGCTGATTCGAGCATCAATCCTCAGCAAATAGAGACTTCACCAACTACTCCTGTCACTAATACAGCCGAGGAGCAAGTAACCCAAGGTGATGTCTTTGCCAAAAAACAGCAATGGCAAGAAGCGATTCTTCATTATCAAAAAGCCGTACTCTTAGATCCTAAATCAGAAGCTGTTTATCTGAAATTGGGGAAAGTCTTCAAAAATGCAGGAGAGCAACAACAGGCTTTACTTTGCTACCAAGAAGGAATTCAGCATAATCCACGAAGTTATGAATTATATTTCAACTTGGGAATTAGTTTTACCCAACAGAGTAATTGGCAACAAGCCACGGACTGTTATCGGCAAGCGCTTCAGCTCAACCCTGGCTATTGGGAAGCTCTGCATAATTTAGGTTCTGTTTTGGGTTATCAAGAACTATGGAGCGAAGCGATTACTGTCTATCGTCAAGCGATTAGATTGAAGCCCGACTATTCCCTGTCTTACAATGACTTGGGTTTGATGTTGCTGCGGAATAAAAATCCAGAAGAAGCGATCTCTGTTATTAGAAAAGCTCTTTCTCTTAAGGACGATTTCCCCGAAGCTTACTGTAATTTTGGTGATGCTTTTGTGCAAATTGGTCAATGGCGCAAAGCGATCACGGCATATCAATCGGTAGCAAAAATCAAACCCAACTTCCCTGGACTATCACAAAAAATAGCCCATGCCCTGTTCCGCCAAAGTGAAGAATATAAACAGACAGCTTTGGAGAATATTCGGCAAGAGATCGAGCGAGAGCCGAATAATATTACTAATTATTATCAAGCTCTAGAAATTGATAGCAATAATACAGAGC
Source organism: Cyanobacteria bacterium P01_F01_bin.143 (assembly GCA_039190385.1). Lineage (GTDB taxonomy): Bacteria > Cyanobacteriota > Cyanobacteriia > Cyanobacteriales > Xenococcaceae > Xenococcus. The sequence goes on from JBCCYD010000077.1 coordinate 12,409, forward strand.
TTTATCTGGGACTGGGCAATGCCCTGATGACTCAAAAAAATTTCGATGGCGCGATCGCGGCGTATCAAAAGGTGGTGCAATTAGAACCAGAAAATATCGAAGCCACGATTCGTTTGAGCCGTGCCTTAATCGAAAAGAATCCAGAAACGGATCCCAATCAAATAATCGGGAACTTGTTGAATATTCCGCGAGCAAATGTTGAAGTAGAAGAGAAGCCGAAGACAGCAGAAGTTGCTCCAGCAGCAATTTCGCCCATTGAAACCTTGCCCAAGAGCGATCGCCCGACCATATCAATCATTATTCCCGTCTACAATCAACTTGAATATACTCTCAAATGTCTTCAGTCTTTGAGGGAAAATATTCACCAAGATAGTTTAGTCGAAATTATCCTCGTCAATGATTGCTCAGAAGATCAGACCCGAGAGACATTAGCGCAAATAGCAGGTTTAATCTTAATTGATAATCCTCAAAACCTAGGATTTATCCATTCTTGTAATAAGGGTGCAGAAATTGCCCGGGGAGAATATCTCTATTTCCTAAATAACGATACGGAAATTCGTCCCCAGGCGATCGAAAGTTTACTAGAAGTTTTTCGCATAGATCCTCAAGTCGGAGTTGTTGGTTCCAAGCTAATTTATCCCAATGGTTCGCTGCAAGAAGCAGGCGGCATTATTTGGCAGGATGGGACAGGTTGGAATTATGGCAGAAAAGAGAATCCTTTCGACCCTCAATACAATTATCTGCGGGAAGTGGATTACTGCTCAGGAGCCAGTCTCATGGTAAAAAAAGCAATTTTTGAATCTTTAGGAGGATTTAATCGCGACTTTGCCCCGGCCTATTATGAAGATACCGACCTGTGCTTTGCTATTCGTCATCAATTAGGCTTGAAAGTTGTTTATCAACCCAAATCAGAAGTTGTTCACTATGAAGGTGTGACCTCAGGAACTTCCACCGATAGTGGCGTTAAGCAATATCAAACCGTTAATGCCCAGAAATTTCAGCAGAAATGGGGGCGAATACTAGCAACTGAGCAATATTTGCCTAATCTGGGAATAGATAATATTGCTGAGGCGGCTCGAAAATATCAGGGAGTCAAAACGATTTTAGTCATAGATAGCTATATCCCCTGTTATGACAAGGATTCTGGTTCGAGAAGACTTTTTGGCCTGTTGAAAATATTTCGAGAGCTGAACTATCACGTGATTTTTGTGGCAGATAATGGGTTCAAGGATGAGCCTTACGTTAGTCTGCTTCAAGGGTTAAATATTGAGGTTCTTTATACCCAGGAAGGCTATGGAACAGCAATTATCGAACAGTTAAAGTCGCGTTTGTCTTTTGTTGATCTTGCTTGGATAGCTCATCCAGATAATTATGAAAAATATGCGGCTCTAATTCGTCAATATCATCAGATTAAGCTGGTCTACGACACAATAGACTTGCATTATCTAAGAATGAAACGGGCTTGGGAATTATCATCCCATGGTCGCAATATTGAGAATATGCGTCTTTGGGTACGGATGCAGTCCCAGGAATTGCAAGCAGCTCACGAGGCAGATTTAACTGTTACGATTTCTGCTGTGGAACAGGATATTCTACAAAAGCAACAGGTAAAAAATCTCGCGGTAGTTCCTAATTTACATGTTGCCCATAAAGAAGATAAGCCAGATTTTCAGGAACGAGAGGGCTTACTCTTTATTGGTAGTTACAATCATCCCCCAAATATCGATGCTGTTATCTGGCTATGTCGCAAGATTATGCCTTTGGTGTGGCAAGAGTTGCCGGAATTAACGGTGACCTTACTGGGAAGTAATCCCACGGAGCAGGTAAGCGCTTTGGCTAAAGATGAGCGAGTAACTGTGCCTGGCTATTTAACAGATGTTACTAGTTATTTTCTGGAGCGGCGGGTATTTGTGGCACCGTTGAGATATGGTGCGGGGATGAAAGGCAAAATCGGACAAAGTTTGGAATATGGTTTGCCCATAGTTTCTACAGCGATCGGCATAGAAGGGATGAATTTAGTTCACCAAAAGAATGTATTAGAAGCCAATATGGCAGAGGAATTTGCGATCGCCATAGTCAGGCTATACCAAGACAAAGCTCTTTGGCAGAATCTGGCTAGTCATTGTACTGAAGCGATCGCGCCCTATGGGCCAGATCTCGTCAAGAAAAATTTGATGGGGATTTTGGAAAATCTTACTCAGGAATAGAGTTTTAGCCTAAGCAGTTAGTTGAATAATTTTACTGATATTGTAATGAATAAAATATTGAATCTGAATCAAGAAGAATTTAAAAACCAAGTCGATAATCTCGTTCAAGAGATCAAAAGTCAGACCCAAGATAACCTTATTGAAGGTATTATCGAGGAGATCGCGACTAATCGCCTGATTTACCAAAAAATTCTCACCAGATTAGATGTTATTGACAATCAACTCATGGTAAATAATCTTGAACTACCTGTTTATGTTCCAGAGAAACTTGTCAATGAATTGGTCATTAGTGCTGATTTTCCCCTCTCAGCGGAAAATGGCTTTTATGAATTGGAATATGATAGTCAGGGAAGGACTATGCGCTGGACTGGTTTGAGTAAGAGTTTTTTCTTCGATTTATGCTTTGATCGCCTTCAGCCAAAAAGAATTGTCTTGGATATCTTGTCTCCTTTGTCCGAGAAAAATCTTACGGGAATTAAATGTTTTATTGATGATATTGAGGCTACTTTGTTAACCAGCCCTCAAGAAGGGCTTCATCAATTTACTACCTTAGTGCCAGCGAATAAAAATACGACCAATACTAAAATTTCTTTTTTGGTTCCCGAACTTGTTAAACCATGTGAGCTTGATGCTAATCAAGAAGATGGTCGTGATTTAGGTGTGGTTTTTTATCAGTTATCAATTCAAAACCTCGCAGAAAATAATTAAGGAAATCGAGAGATTAAGGTTAATGAATAAATTAATTACGGCAACTATCTGTACTTACAAACGTTATGATGTCTTACCCAAGGCGATCGCGAGTCTGGAGAAACAATCTCTAGGTAAAGATAAATATCAAGTCATTGTGGTGGATAATTCCCCGGACTATGACTTTGCCGAGACTATCAAACAGAAGTATCACAATCCGCCTTATTTGACCTATGTCATTGAAAAGATACCAGGGCTTTCTAATGCGAGAAATGTGGCGGCCAAAACCTGCGGTACAGAATTTATTTCTTATATGGACGATGACGCGATCGCCTCAGAGCATTGGCTAGAAAAAATTCTTGCAGGATTTGAGCAGTTTGGCGAAAATGCCGCTGTTCTAGGTGGGAGAGTAGATCCGCTTTGGGAATCAGAACGACCATCCTGGCTAAATGATGATTTATTATGTTATGTCTCGGCGATTAATTGGGGTGGAGGCAATCGCATTGCCAAAGACCATGAATGGTTTGCCGGAACCAATATTTCTTTTCGCACCAAAGAAATTCTCGCCAACGGGGGATTTGATGTGGATTTAGGTCGCAATGGTGGCGGTTCGGTACTTTTGAGCAATGAAGAAACTCAGTTACTTGAGAAAATTCGCGACCAAGGTAAATTACCGATCTATATCCCAGAAGCTTCTGTACATCATCTTGTGGAAAATCGCCGCTTAACTCATTCTTGGTTTAGACAAAGAATTGTTTGGCAGGCAGTATCCGACTATATGATGGATTCGAAGACAGCGGTTAAGGATGCTCAGTCGGGATGGGATTTTGTCTTTGAGTATCTGTTTAATTTGCCTCCTCGGGAAAGAACCATTAGGGGGCTATTTTACGATACGGATGATATTCAACAGTTTCGGGAACAATTATGGGCTTTATCGACGGTAACGACGATGATGCTCACTGGTTTTAATCTTGCAGATTCATGAGGAGAGGAGCATCGTGATTCAAATTAATGACAAATCTAGTCTTGATGGTGTGGATATTCTTATGCTTTCGCCTACGCCAACCTATCCTCTAGATTTTGGTAATCGCAAACGAATATATGAGATTTGTCGTCAGTTTAAAGATCGAGGCGCAAAAATTCACTTCCTTCATTATCCAGGAGAATGGCGTTCGAAGACTCCCTATGAGGACATGCTCAAGATGCATCACCAATGGGATTCATTTCATATGGTGCCACCAACTCGTTATTTACATCAACCAGCGGAAGGGGAAGATCATACGATCGATGAATGGTGGGATTATTCGATTGGCGATTATTTGAAATATCTTTTTGCGCGCAATTATTATGATGTTTTTCTGGTTAATTACACCTATCTCAGTAAGGCATTAGAATTTGCCCCGAAGCATGTTTATAAGATTCTCGATACCCATGATCAGTTTAGTGGTCGTCGTCAATTGTTAGAGAGTCAAGGAATTTCCGCTGAGTTTTTCTATACGACTCCCGAACAAGAAGCGATCGCCTTGGAGAGAGCAGATTTAGTTTGGGCGATTAAAGAACAAGAAGCCGAGTTTTTCCGTTCGATTGCCAGTACAACCGTGATCACGGTACCCCATATTGAGCCTCAGCGAAAGATTGAAAGAAAATATTTTCCTGACGATAAAGACTATTTGGTAGTGGGAATGATTGGCGGCAGGAATAGTATTAATGTTCGTAATACTCGGGCATTTCTTGAAAAGGCAATGCCCAAGTTTCGTAAATATTTAGCGCCAATCAAAATTAGGCTCGCTGGCAGTATGTGTAGCGATTTAAGTGATCTCGAAGGTAGGACCGGGATTGAGCTGATGGGGCGAGTTCAAGATGTTAAAGAATTTTATGATGCTATTGATATTGCCCTAGTTCCCATGACTTTTAGCACAGGACTCAAGATTAAAGCTGTCGAAGCATTAACTACCGGGTTGCCTTTGATTGCCCATAAGCATGCGTTGGAGGGAATGCCCCTGACTCATGATTATCATAAATGCGAGAGTATTGATGAAATAGTTGAATATTGTATTGATACGGCTTTTGATCCCATTGTCATTCCCGATCTTATGGCAGCTACTCAAGCAAGTTATGAAGCGATGTGGCAAGAAGTCGATGAATCGCTCAATGATACGGTTAAGGAGTTTTCCCAGGCTAAACCCTATACGATTATTGTTTTAAATGAAGCTTTTTTCAATCGGAAATCCTATGTTTACGAACATATTATTCAAACTATTTATTATTTGAAGCATCTAACAGAGATTATTTATTATGTAGATGTGCCGATTACTGCCAAACAAGCTGCGGTGTTTGAATGGCATGACGCGATCGGGAAAGTTGTTTTATCTCCCAATGTTGCATCTATTTTAAAGTTAAAAAAAGATAAAGGCTCTAGCTTGGGAATTTCCTATGCCATCTCTTCTTTAGAGTCAATTTCTCGCCAAAGAAATATTGCCTGTCTTTGGATGTTTAATATTCCTCAAGAGTTGAGAAACGGAATTCCCGATGCCTTAAAAGATACACTTGTTTACTTACGAAATGATGTAATTAAGCATAATTATGCCAATGATTATAAACTTCAAGTAGATATGAAATCTTTATCAGAATTTACTAATTTGACCCTGATAAATTGTAGTTTATCTGCTCTTAGTCAAGAAAGGGACAATAATTTTTCTTAAATTATCTTCTAAAAAACTTTCTTGACTAAGAGCAG
>JBCCYD010000078.1:0-17998 GCA_039190385.1 Cyanobacteria bacterium P01_F01_bin.143
TCGCGTTTTTACCTATGGTGCGGTGATTAATACTTGTAACTTTGATAATCCGACATCAGAGCCTTATAAAATTACTGATTTTTCCGCAGCTTATTTTGCCACAGGAAATGTCGCGATCGCGAAAAAATGGCTGGAAAAAGTTGGTCAGTTTGATACTCAGTTTCATCTTTATGGTTGGGAAGATTTGGAATTGGGAGTCAGGCTAAAAAAATTAGATATCAAACTCATTAAATGTCCTGAAGCCGTCGGCTATCATTGGCATCCACCCTTTAATTTAGAACAAATTCCCCGTCTCATTGATCAAGAGATCCAACGGGGAAGAATGGGTGTAATTTTTTACCAAAAACATCCCACTTGGCATGTCAAAATGATGATTCAGATGACAATTTTACATCAGATTCTCTGGGGAGTTTTATCTTTGGGTGGCTTGCTAAACGAGAAAACAATGAGGCCATTATTAAAGTTTTTAATCTCTCAAGGAAAATCTCAATTAGCTTTAGAAATAGCCCGTATTTTTCTGAATTGGTACAATGTTCAAGGTGTTTATGCTGCCTATAAGGAAGCTAATAGACATTAACTATTACTCTCAGCTTGTTGTTAGATCTTCCATTAATTAATAATGTCTCAATGGCTTCTCAAGATTCAACAATTTGGTATCCCTATTTTATTCATTTTGATTGGCATAGGTTTCGGTTTTTATTTTGACAGAAGAATCCTTAAGCGTTTAAAGGTTCTGGCAGAAAAGACTTCTTGGGAAGGAGACGATCTTATTCTGGAGAATTTTCAAGGAATTGGTGTTATTTGGTTCACCCTAGGAGGTTGTTATCTAGCAAGCATTTTCTTATCTTTCTCGGGTTCTGAATCAATACATAGTGCCTTATTTGCGATTTTTCTGCTATCAATTACAATCTTAATTTCAAGGTTAGCGGTTAGTTTCCTTCAGCTCTACAATAGTCGAGAAGGGACTAGCCCAATGCTTACCTCTTTATTCGAGACAATTACCAAGGTTGTAGTGATCTCTATCGGTATTCTAATTACCCTCCAATCGCTGCGCATTCCCATTGCTCCAATCTTGGCAACCTTAGGTGTGGGCAGTCTTTCTCTTGGTTTAGCACTCAAAGAACCCCTGGCAAATCTAATTTCTGGCATTAGTTTAATTACCTCTAAAAAAATCAGACCCAAAGACTATATCAAGCTAAAAACAGGAGAAGAAGGCTATGTGGTAGATGTAGAGCTTAAATACACAGTTATTCGAGAGATTATGGGGAATTTGCTGGTGATTCCTAATTCTCAACTAATCGCTTCTAGTTTCCGAAATTATGCTCTACCAGAAAACAAGATGTTAATTCCAGTCAAAGTAGGGATTAGCTACGATAGCGATTTAGAGAAAGTAGAAGCAATTACGGTTGAAGTAGCTAAAGAAACCTTAGCTCAAGTCTCGGGTGGCGACGCAGCATACGAGCCTTTCATGCGTTATGAGCGTTTTGATTATTTTAGTATTGAGTTCACAGTCTATTTACAAATTCAAGAATTTTATGACCATTTCATGGTTACTCATGAATTTATTAAACGACTATATAAGCGATATCAACAAGAATCCATTAAAATTCCTTTTCCTATTAGGAGTGCCTATATTGCCAAGGAAAATCTCACTCAAAATCCAGGGATTGATCATAGACCAGGCGGAACTTAATGTTTATGTTTTTGTCAAGATTCACTGATAAACATACCTTGTAATTATTCCCCAATCAATACACCATACAATAGGAATTTCTCCTTACTCACAACTTGGTAGATTTCAATCAACCATTAATCTAAAATTTTATTTATGACTGATTCTATTCGTATTTTAATGTGCGCTCCTGATCACTACGATGTAGATTATGTGATTAATCCTTGGATGGAGGGCAATGTCCATAAATCTTCTCGCGATCGCGCCGTGTTACAGTGGAACGAACTATATCAGATACTTAACGACCTGGCAATTGTGGAGTTAGTAAAACCAGAAAAAGGCTGGCCAGATATGGTTTTTACTGCTAATGCTGGGTTGATTCTCGGCGATCAAGCAGTGCTATCTCGTTTTTATCATCCCGAACGCCAAGGAGAAGAACCCCATTTTAAGAAATGGTTTGCCGATAATGGTTTTACTGTCCATGAATTACCCGAAGATCTCCCCTTTGAAGGAGCAGGAGATGCCCTCTTAGATCGCGAAGGTCGTTGGTTATGGGCAGGCTACGGTTTTCGCTCCGAATTAGATTCCCATCCCTTTTTAGCAGACTGGTTAGATATTGAAGTTCTTTCTTTACGGTTAATTGACGATCGCTTTTATCATTTAGATACTTGCTTTTGTCCTTTAGCTGGTGGTTTTCTACTTTATTACCCTGGAGCTTTCGACTCCTATTCCAATCATCTGATCGAAAAACGAGTGCCCCCAGAGAAAAGAATTGCGATCGCAGAAGCGGATGCGATAAATTTTGCTTGCAACTCAGTCAATGTGGGTCAAAACGTTGTCATGAACAAAGCTAGTGACAGTCTCAAACTTCAACTTCAAGATCAAGGCTTCACAGTTATTGAAACTCCCCTTACTGAATTTCTGAAAGCAGGTGGTGCGGCAAAATGTCTGACGCTGAGAATTAACGAACCTGTTTTAGAAGATGTTCATGCCAATAAACCATTGGAAAGTCGCATCATTCACCTAGAGGGACATCTGCTAGATGCGGGAACCATGAATAAGGCCCTTGATTTGGTGGTAGACAATGGTGGTAGTTTCAAAGTTCTCAATTTTAGCCTTGGCACAGAAAGGCAAAGTGTTTCTGCTGCTGATGTGAGAGTTTCTGCTCCTTCTCTGGAATTAATGGACAAGATTATGGGTCAATTAATTGACTTGGGGGCTGTGGCCTCAGAGGAGTCAACTTGTGATGTGAAGACCGAAGTTTGTGAGTTGGCCGGAGTAGCTCCAGATGATTTTTACGTGACAACTATTTATCCGACGGAAATTCGAGTTGATGGTGAATGGGTTCTGGTGGAAAAACAACGGATGGATGGGGCGATTGTGGTTAGTCAAACGACTGCTGGGACCAGCGCCCAATGTAAAATTTTACGAGATTTAGCCAAGAGCGATCGCGTAGTTGTCGGAGTTGAAGGAATCCGCATTGTCAGAAAAGCTGAAGGGCGGGATAAGCGAAGTAGTGATGAGTTTAGCTTTATGGGAGCAGGAGTTTCCAGTGAACGACGAGTTGAGCTAGTCGTTGAGCAAATTGCTTGGGAATTACGGCAAATACGCGATCGCGGCGGGAAAGTTGTGGTCACCGCAGGCCCTGTTGTCATTCATACAGGTGGTGGTCAACATCTAGCTCGTTTGATTCGCGAAGGTTATGTTCAGGGTTTACTGGGAGGAAACGCGATCGCCGTTCACGATATTGAACAGGCTTTGATGGGCACTTCATTGGGCGTTGATATGCAAAAAGGAGTTCCTGTTAGAGGGGGACATCGCCATCATCTCAAGGTGATTAATACCGTTCGTCGTCATGGCAGTATTGCTGAGGCGGTTGCTGCTGGGGTGATTCCTAAAGGGATTATGTATGAATGCGTGCAAAATAATGTTTCCTTTGCCCTTGCTGGTTCAATTCGTGATGATGGGCCCCTGCCCGACACCCAAATGGACTTGATTAAAGCTCAAGAAGAATATGCCCAATTGCTCGAAGGCACAGATATGATTTTGATGTTATCTACCATGTTGCATTCTATTGGGGTAGGGAATATGACCCCTGCGGGTGTGAAAATGGTTTGCGTGGATATTAATCCGGCAGTGGTCACGAAGTTAAGCGATCGTGGTTCAGTAGAATCGGTGGGAGTAGTAACAGATGTTGGTTTGTTCTTGAGTCTTTTGATCAAGCAATTAGAACGCCTAACTAGTCCCTATGAGGTAGTTTGATAATGTGTAACGCTCTAAAGAACTTCCTTTGGGGCGTGTATTAAGGAAAATTCTGATATAGAGTCACTTCACAGGCTAATGACATAGTCAACAAAAAAAATTGGGAAAAATCACAATCATCATGTACAATTTATGATTGTGGCTAAATAAAATTATTGTCTACTCTTCCAACAGTAAAGTTCAGCAACTTTGTTTGGGATATAGAGTAATCATTAATGTTTTCTGCCTTCTTCCTATGATACTGAAGGAAACTTACCTTTAAGTCTAGAAGAGTCAAGGCAAATATAAAGACCGCAGCCCAAGTAACATCGGTTGCCTGTGGTATTAGGTCGTAACTTTTAGAAAACAAAACCATATACTAAGTAGCTACCCATTCTATTTTGGTAGGTGTTTTTCATGCCTTCAAAATTTAGAGTGGATATAAGCTTGTCGGTTATTCCTAAATTGGCAGGTTTGAGATAATAGCTGTGATTTTATTAATGTTGTTTAGTTAAAAAAGGGGTTAACATCTGTGTCTGTTGGCATACTGGCAACCAAACTAGGCATGACCCAAATCTTCAACCAAGAAACGGGAACTGCTATTCCCGTGACTGTGGTTCAAGCTGGTCCTTGTACTATCACCCAAATCAAAACCCAAGAAACTGACGGCTACCGCTCCGTTCAGATTGGCTACCAAGAAGTCAAAGAGAAGGCTCTTTCCAAGCCTGAGCTGGGGCATTTGAAAAAAGCTTCTGCTGCTCCCCTGCGTCATCTCAAAGAATATCGTACCGATGATGTTACTAGCTTTGAGTTAGGTCAAGCATTAGGTGCTGATCTATTCAATGCGGGAGAATTCGTTGATATTAGTGGCAAAACTATTGGTCGTGGTTTCGCTGGATACCAAAAACGCCATAACTTCAAAAGAGGTCAAATGGCTCACGGTTCGAAGAACCATCGGGCACCAGGTTCCACTGGAGCTGGTACGACTCCTGGCCGCGTTTATCCAGGGAAAAAGATGGCAGGGCGCTATGGCGGCAAACAAGTTACGATTCGCAAGCTAGAAGTTGTTCAAATAGATGCTGAGCGCAATTTGCTTCTCATCAAAGGAGCAGTACCTGGAAAGCCAGGAGCCTTGTTGAGTATTACTCCCGCTAATATTGTTGGAGCCAAAAAATAAGCTGTTAGTAACCCATAACAAGTGACCATGGTGAATTGTGTAGTTAAAAATTGGCAAGGGGAACAGGTCGACCAGACTTCCCTAGAGCTAAAAGTAGCAAAAGAAGAAAATGCTGCTCATATTGTCCATAGGGCATTAGTTAGGCAAATGGCTAAAGCTCGTCAAGGCACAGCTTCTACTAAAACTAGATCTGAAGTTCGTGGTGGTGGACGCAAACCTTGGAGACAAAAAGGAACTGGACGCGCTCGTGCTGGTTCAATTCGTTCTCCTCTCTGGCGTGGTGGTGGTGTAATCTTTGGGCCTAAACCCAGGGATTATAACCTCAAAATGAATAAGAAAGAACGACGGCTGGCATTAAGGACTGCGTTTAGCGGTTGTTTAGAAAATGCGGTTGTAGTAGAGAACTTTGTTGAGGAAATTGCTCGTCCCAAAACCAAGGAGATTATTTCTGCTTTGGGAAGATGGGATGTTGATTCGACGAAAAAAGTATTGCTAATAGTTACAGAGATTACCGAGAATCTGGACCTATCTACACGTAATATTCCTAACGTTAAAGTCCTTAAGGCAAGCAATCTAAATGTCTATGATTTGCTCAATGCTCAGCAAATTGTCGTAACTACAGATGCTTTGACAAAAATACAGGAGGTTTATGGTGACTGAATATAATCCAAGAGATCTCGCGGATCTGATCCTAAAGCCAATTGTTACGGAAAAAGCAACGTTGCAAATGGAATACAATAAATATGTCTTTGATGTTTTGCCTAAAGCAACCAAGCCAGAAATCAGAGCAGCTATTGAGAGCTTGTTTGATGTTAAAGTCACTAGTGTTAATACTCTCAAGTTGCCTCGTAAACAACGTCGTGTAGGGAGATTTGTTGGTTACAAAGCTCAATATAAAAGAGCGATTGTAACATTGCAGGAAGGAGATAGCATCGAGTTATTCCCTGACGTATAAATAACAAAATTATTAACCCGAAAAACAACGAGATAGAATCAAAAATCACAACGTATTAAATTATGGGTACTCGTTCTTTTAGACCATTAACTCCGGGAACTCGGCAAGCAACAATTGCTGATTTTTCCGAAATTACCAAAAGTAAACCTGAAAAGTCCTTAACTAAGTTCAAACATCGAGCGAAGGGACGAAATAACCGAGGTGTTATTACTAGCCGTCGCCGTGGTGGTGGTCATAAACGTCGCTATCGGACTATTGATTTTAGAAGAGACAAAATTAACATTCCGGCTAAGGTAATCGCGATCGAATACGATCCCAACCGTAATGCCAGAATCGCCTTAGTCGAATATCAGGACGGAGAAAAACGCTATATTCTAGCTGCTGCTGGGTTGACTGTTGGGACAGAAATAATCTCTGGGCCAGACTCTCCCATCGAAATTGGGAATGCTTTACCTCTAAGTAATATTCCTCTAGGGGAAACTATTCACAACGTAGAACTTAGAGTCGGTAGAGGTGGTCAGATAGTACGTGCTGCCGGGACTGCCGCCAAACTAATGGCAAAAGAAGGAAACTATGTAACTATTGGTCTGCCTTCGAAAGAAGTTCGCATGGTTCGTAAAGAATGTTACGCCACTATCGGGCAGGTAGGTAATGCCGAAGCCAGGAACCTAAAACTTGGGAAAGCAGGAAAAAGTCGTCATTTAGGTAGAAGACCTCAAGTAAGGGGTAGTGCTATGAACCCTTGTGATCACCCTCATGGTGGTGGGGAAGGACGTGCTCCTATTGGGAGAAGCGGTCCAGTTACCCCTTGGGGTAAACCAGCTTTGGGATTAAAAACCCGTAAGAAAAGAAAAGCTAGCGACAAACTTATAGTTCGTCGCCGCCGTTAATTAACTAATGCTGGGTGTGGGTGTAAGCCTTAACTGATAACTGATAACTGATAACTGATAACTGACTATGAGTCGTTCCTTAAAAAAAGGTCCTTTTATTGCTGACAAGCTACTTAAAAAAATTGAGAAGCTCAATGCAGAGAATAAAAAGGAAGTCATTAAAACCTGGTCTCGTGCCTCTACTATTCTACCTCAAATGGTAGGTCATACAGTAGCTGTGCATAATGGCCGTCAACATATTCCCGTATTTATTTCCGACCAAATGGTTGGCCATAAATTAGGTGAATTTGCTCCGACCAGAACTTTTAGAAGCCATTCTAAAAGTGATAAAAAAGCTCGGCGATAGCGATATTTTAAGATCACAACAAGCATCATGACAGTAGATAAGACCAATGAAACAAAAGCGATCTCAAAATATATCCGCATGTCTCCTTACAAAGTGAGACGGGTGTTGGATCAAATTAGAGGTCGTCAATATCGGGAAGCCCTAATTATTCTCGAATTTATGCCTTATAAAGCCTGTGAGCCAGTACTAAAAGTGTTGCGCTCTGCTGTAGCTAACGCCGAGCATAATTCTGGACTAGATCCAGCGAGTTTGATTATTAGTCAAGCTTTCGCTGATGGCGGCCCCGTTTTGAAACGTTATCGACCTAGAGCCCAAGGTCGAGCTTATCAAATTCGTAAGCCGACCTGTCATATTACCGTAGCAGTTGCTCCTGCACTGGATGATTAAGGTTTTTTATTAAGAGGAAAAATAGTGGGTCAAAAAATACATCCAACTGGTTTTAGGTTAGGTATCACTCAAGAACATCAGTCTTGTTGGTACGCCGATACCAAGAATTATCCCCAACTGCTACAAGAAGATCGTGTGATTCGAGATTATGTAGCGAAAGGACTAAGTAATGCGGGGATTTCACAAGTTAAAATCGAACGCAAAGCTGATCAAATTGATTTGGCAATCCATACCGCTCGTCCTGGGGTTGTCGTTGGGCGTGGCGGAGCAGGGATTGAAAAGTTACGTACTGAACTACAAGAGACGGTAGGTAATAATCGCCAAATCAGAATCAATGTAATTGAAGTTGCTCGGGTTGACGCTGATGCTACTTTGATTGCCGAATATATTACTCAGCAGTTGGAGCGCAGAGTTTCTTTCCGTAGAGTAGTGCGCCAGGCAATTCAAAGGGCACAAAGAGCTGAAGTTCAAGGAATTAAGATTCAAGTCAGTGGTCGCCTCAATGGGGCGGAGATTGCTCGGACGGAATGGGTACGTGAAGGTCGAGTCCCCTTACATACTCTAAGGGCAAATATTGATTACTCTTACCGTACAGCTTTAACCATTTATGGAATCTTGGGTGTTAAGGTTTGGATCTTTAAAGGAGAAGTTATTCCTGGACAAGAAGAAGCTAATATACCTGCCCCTACGAAAACGCCCCGCCGTAATCGTCGTCGTCAAAAATTTGATGACCGTTCGGAATAATAACCAGCAATTAGCAATCTAAGTAACTATGCTAAGTCCTAGAAGAACGAAATTTCGTAAACAACAACGAGGTCGAATGAGAGGTTTGGCCCACAGAGGTAGCACTCTCAATTTTGGTGACTACGCTCTGCAAGCAACTGAACCTTCTTGGATTACCTCCCGTCAAATTGAGGCAGCTAGACGAGCTATGACTCGTTATGTCAAAAGGGGCGGAAAAATCTGGATTCGAATATTTCCTGATAAACCAGTAACCATGCGGGCAGCTGAAACTCGGATGGGTTCTGGGAAAGGCTCTCCTGAATATTGGGTGGCAGTAGTTAAACCAGGAAGAATTATGTTTGAAATGGCAGGGGTCTCAGAATCCATAGCTAGAGAAGCAATGCGCTTAGCTGCTCAAAAATTGCCTATTAAAACTAAATTTATTACTCGCGATGAGGAATATACGTAAATTATGGCTTTACCTAAGATTGAAGAGGTGAGAAATCTTAGCGATGAAGAATTGGCAGCAGAAGTGCTAGCCGTTAAGCGAGAGCTATTTCAGTTAAGACTAGAAGCAGCTACTCGCCGCTTAGAGAAACCTCATATGTTTAAGCATACTAAACACCGTCTCTCTCAATTATTGACTGTGGAGCGGGAGCGTCAGTTACAAAATGCTGAGCCAGAAATTCCTGTTAACTCAGAAAATTCATCGACCGAAGAAGAGTAAAGATTAACTATGGCAGTTAAAGAAATAGTCGGCGAAGTCGTCAGTGACAAAATGAATAAAACCGTTGTGGTTGCTGTAGAAAATCGGACTCGCCATCCTAAGTACAAAAAAACCGTTGTCCGCACCAAAAAGTACAAGGCTCATGATGAGGAAAATCAGTGCCAAATTGGCGATCGCGTGAAAATTCGCGAAACGAGACCTCTCAGTCGTACTAAATGTTGGACTGTAGCTCAGATCATTGACAAGAAAAATTCTTAACTTTTATTAGATAAAGCTTACCGCCGTGATACAACAACAGACTTATCTTAATGTTGCCGATAATAGCGGGGCTCGTAAACTAATGTGCTTACGAGTGCTAGGTAAAGGGAACTGTCCCTATGGTCACATTGGTGATGTGATTGTCGCTGTCGTCAAAGATGCACTCCCTAACATGGCAGTTAAAAAATCTGACGTAGTTAGAGCCGTAATTGTCCGAACCAAACAAGCAGTAAATCGAGAAAGCGGCATGAGTATTCGTTTTGACGATAATGCTGCTGTGATTATCAATCCTGATAATAACCCTCGGGGTACCCGGGTTTTTGGCCCAGTAGCGCGGGAGTTGCGAGATAAAAACTTTACTAAAATTGTTTCTCTAGCTCCGGAGGTCATCTAATGGCAAAAGAAACCAAGAAAAAGCGCTATAAAATGCATATCAAGAAAGGAGATACCGTACAGGTAATTTCTGGCCATGATAAAGGCAAAGTAGGAGAAATTCTCCAAGTTTCGCCTAAAACAAGCAAAGTAATAGTTAAAGGTGTTAACATTTGCACCAAGCATGTTAAGCCACAACAAGAAGGAGAATCAGGTCAAATATCAACCTTTGAAGCTCCGATTCATAGTTCTAATGTCATGCTCTATTCCGAAAAAGAGAAAGTCGCTAGCCGAGTCTGTTATACATTTACAGAAGATGGCAAAAAAATGCGTATGCTCAAGAAAACCGGAGAGATTATCGAGTAATTCACCAATAATAAATTTAGTAATTTCCTGACCAAGCCCAGGGAATATAAGAAAAAAGCTCATGGCAAAAAATCTCAAAGAAACTTATACAACAGAAATTGCTGACAAGCTCAAAGAAGAGTTTGGTTATAGCAATATTCATCAAGTACCAAAAGTCGTTAAGGTAATTGTTAATCGTGGCCTAGGGGAAGCTTCTCAAAATGCGAAGGCATTAGAGTCTTCAATTCGGGAAATTTCAACCATTACAGGTCAAAAACCTGTGGTTACTAGAGCTAAAAAAGCGATCGCGGCTTTTAAACTCCGTAAAGGAATGCCTGTCGGTGTGATGGTGACATTGCGTGGCGATCGCATGTACGCTTTCCTAGAACGCTTGATTAATCTCGCTCTACCAAGGATTCGTGATTTTCGCGGTATTAGTGCCAAAAGCTTTGACGGACGAGGCAACTATAGTCTAGGAGTCAAAGAACAACTAATTTTTCCTGAAATTGATTACGATACTATCGATCAAATTCGGGGTTTCGATATTTCTATCGTCACCACCGCCAATACCGATGAGGAAGGACGCGCCTTACTCAAAGAAATGGGGATGCCCTTCCGTACAAACTAACACTATAGGATCGGGAGATAACAAAAGGTAATAATGGCAGCAAACGATACTATCTCAGATATGCTGACTCGCATTCGTAATGCCTGTATGGTCAAGCATCAAAAAACTCAAGTACCTTCGACAAAAATGACTCGAAGTATTGCCAAAGTACTTCAGGAAGAAGGTTTTATTGGTAATTATGAAGAAACAGGAGAAGGGGTTCACAAATACCTCAGCATAGCCCTCAAATATCAAGGAAAAGGTCGCCAACCAGTAATTGGAACTCTTAAACGAGTTAGTCGACCAGGATTGCGCGTCTATTCCAAACGTAAAGATATCCCCCGCGTCCTAGGGGGCATTGGGATTGCAATTGTTTCGACCTCTCATGGAGTAATGACAGATCGAGAAGCTCGCCGTCAAGGAGTTGGCGGAGAAATTCTCTGTTATGTCTGGTAATTTAAGGAGTAAATATTTATGTCACGTATTGGCAAGCGTCCGATACCAATCCCTTCTGGTATAACTGTAAATATTAAAGGTTCTCATGTATCAGTCAAAGGGCCCAAGGGTAAATTAGAAAGAGAATTATCCGATTTAATGTCAATAGAGAAAGCAGGTGAGCAGATCACCGTATCACCTAAAAATGATTCTCGTACTGCTCGTCAACTCCATGGACTATCAAGAACTTTAGTGGCCAACATGATAGAAGGCGTGTTCAAAGGCTTTGAAAAACGCTTGCAGATTATTGGAGTTGGTTATCGTGCTCAAGCTCAAGGTAGCAAGCTAACTCTTAATGTAGGTTACAGTAAGCCCGTGGAAATGCAAATGCCGACGGGTATTCAAGTTGCCGTCGAGAAAAATACCGACGTTATCGTAACAGGTATTGATAAAGAGGTTGTCGGCAATATATCCGCTAAAATAAGATCTGTCAGACCCCCTGAACCCTACAAAGGAAAAGGTATTCGTTATCAGAACGAGCAAGTCAGACGTAAAGCAGGTAAAACAGGTAAATAATAACTATGAAGTTATCCCGCAAACAATCCGTGGCGCGTCGCCATCGACGAATTCGCAAAAAAGTAAATGGGACTCACGAACGTCCTCGTTTATCAGTTTTTCGGTCTCACAAACATATCTATGCTCAGGTTATTGATGATGTAGCCCAAAATACTTTAGCTACGGCATCTACATTAGATGCAGAACTTAAATCAGAACTCAAATCTACTAGCACCTGTGAAGCTTCCTCCGCAGTCGGAAAACTAGTTGCCCAAAGAGCCTTGTCAAAAGGAGTAAGTAAGGTTGTTTTTGATCGTGGTGGCAATCTCTATCATGGTAGGATTCAATCCTTAGCCGAAGCTGCTCGCGAAGCTGGTTTAGACTTTTAATAGATACCTAAAGCATTAAATCTCCAAAGCAAATACTTACATCATGGCAAAATCGAAATCGCGCAAAAAAAATCGCAGTAAAGAAAAAGAATCTAATTGGCAGGAAAGAGTGGTTCAAATCCGCCGAGTCAGCAAAGTAGTCAAAGGTGGGAAAAAACTCAGTTTCCGTGCCATTGTCGTAGTTGGCAATGAAAAAGGTCAAGTTGGCGTAGGCGTTGGTAAAGCTGCTGACGTTATCGGTGCTGTTCGTAAAGGCGTTGCTGATGCCAAAAAACAATTGGTGGATGTTGCCTTGACCAAATCTAACTCTATTAATCATGTTGCCAATGGCATTGCTGGAGGAGCTAAAGTATTCATGCGTCCTGCTGCTCCTGGTACGGGAGTAATTGCTGGGGGAGCTGTCCGTACAGTTCTTGAACTCGCAGGCGTAAAAAATATTTTGGCCAAACAATTAGGTTCAAATAATCCCTTGAATAATGCTAGAGCAGCAATTAATGCCTTGGGTAGTTTACGAACTTTGTCCCAAGTGGCCAAAGAAAGAGGGGTTGAAATCGAAAAATTATACGCTTAATTCACTATATAGAGGAATATATTGATGCAGTTACATGATATTGCCCCTCAAAAAGGGTCTAAAAGACGCAGAAGACGTGTTGGGCGAGGTATTGCAGCTGGTCAAGGAGCCAGCTGCGGTTTTGGAATGAGAGGACAAAAATCCCGTTCTGGGACTGGGACTAAACCTGGTTTTGAAGGGGGTCAAATGCCTTTATACCGCCGAGTTCCTAAGCTAAAGCATTTTCCCTTAGTTAATCAAAAAAACTATACGATTGTTAATGTTAAAGCTCTAAGCTCTTTAGAGGCTAATACAGAAGTAACTCTAGAATATTTACTAGAACAGGGTATTACTACCACTCAGAACGGGCCTTTAAAAATATTAGGAGACGGGGAGTTGAATGTTCCTCTCAAGATCAGTGCTGCTGCTTTTACTAAGAGCGCTCGCTCGAAAATTGAAGCTGCTGGTGGAAATTGTGAAGTTATTAGTAAATAAACAAGATACCGCAATTGGTTTATCATAAGTTACATGGTGAGGCGAGGTAAATACATATTACTTAACTTATTGAACACCCTATAACTTAATTAAAGTCTATAAAAAATTACAGGTAGCCTTGTATGGTAAGAGATAAAACGCCAACAGCACAAGAAACTTTTTTACAAATGGCGCAAGCAGCTGGCCTCAGAGGTCGTCTGTTAGTAACCATTGGTCTTTTAATATTAGTTCGTTTAGGTATATTTATTCCCGTACCAGGTATTGATCGGGTTAGTTTTGCTGAAGCAGTTCAAAATCTCCCAGTTTTAGGGTTTTTAGACATTTTTACTGGAGGTGGACTATCAGCCCTTGGTATTTTTGCTTTGGGTATTCTACCCTTTATTAATGCTTCTATTATTATGCAACTTCTGACAGCAGCAATTCCTGCTTTAGAAGACTTGCAGAAAAATGAGGGCGAAGCGGGAAGGCGGAAGATTTCTCAGTATACCCGATATGTAGCTTTGGCTTGGGCAATTTTGCAAAGTCTGGGGCTGACTATTGGTTTATTGCGTCCTTACGCCTTAAATCCCGGATTTTGGTTCGTTCCTGAAACAGTGTTGGCTTTAACTGCGGGTTCCATGTTCGTGATGTGGGTATCAGAGTTAATCACTGAGCGAGGAATTGGTAATGGTGCTTCGCTGTTGATCTTTATCAATATTGTTGCTACTTTGCCCAAGAATTTGGGTAACACCATCGAATTTGCTCAGCAGGGTGGCAGAGAGGCTGTTGCTCAAGTTGTCATTTTGCTACTAGTGTTCCTCGTCACTATTATTGGCATTGTTTTTGTCCAGGAAGGAACAAGGCGAATTCCGATTATCTCGGCTCGTCGTCAGGTTGGCAAAAGACTTTACAGAGAGAGAACTAGTTATTTACCTTTGAGGTTAAATCAAGGTGGGGTAATGCCAATTATTTTTGCCACAGCGGTGATTAGTTTGCCGACTTCTCTCGCTCAATTTGCTGGCGGAGATAATGGGTTTGGTCAGTTTTTAGTCCAGTTTGCCAATGCCGTGACTCCTCTGCGGGGTGAAATTAATTGGGTGGCGATCGCATTTCAATCGCTGTTGATTCTGTTCTTTAGTTATTTTTATGCTTCCTTAATAATGAATCCTGTGGACATGTCCCAAAACTTGAAAAAGATGGGGACTTCGATTCCTGGAATTCGGCCGGGTAAAGCTACTAGTAGTTATCTAGAACAGGTGATGAACCGCTTGACTTTTCTCGGGGCAATTTTCTTAGCAGTGGTGGTGGCAATCCCTAGCTTAATTGAAGCAGCAACAAGAGTTCAAACATTTAACGGCTTTGGTGCAACTTCATTATTGATTTTAGTCGGGGTAGCAATTGACACCGCTAAGCAAATTCAAACCTATGTCATCTCCCAACGTTATGAGGGGATGGTGAAAAAATAACAAGATTAAGTTATTTTCTTGTGCTAATTGCTCCTTAGCAAATATGGTTGGAACCACAACAAAACAGTGAAAAGATTAATTTTTTTGGGCCCTCCGGGAGCCGGAAAAGGCACTCAAGCCATGGTTTTATCAGAGTCATATCAAATACCTCATATTTCTACTGGAGATATCCTAAGAGCCGCGGTTAAAGCGGAAACCACCTTGGGGATTAAAGCCCGTGGTTATATCGATCAGGGAGAATTAGTTCCTGATGATTTGATTTTGGATTTGATCAAAGAACGTTTAAACCAGTCAGATACTCAAGAGGGTTGGATTCTTGATGGTTTTCCGCGCAATGTTAGCCAAGCTACTTTCCTAGAAAAGTTATTGCAAGAATTGCAACTGGCTGCTGATTGTGTCCTCAATCTAGAAGTTCCGGATGAGGTATTAGTCGAAAGGCTGCTAGCTCGTCGGAGAAAAGATGATAATGAAGTCACAATCCGTCGTCGCCTGGAAGTGTACCGCCAAGATACCGTGCCGGTAATTAATTTTTATAGCGATCGCGGTATGCTAAAAGCAGTCAATGGTGATAATTCCCTCGAAGATGTTACTACTGCTTTAAAAGCTATTGTAGATCAAGCCTAAAGTTTGCAAGTCATATCGGAGGATATTTCAATTGTCTAAACAAGATCTCATAGAAATGGAAGGTACAGTGACAGAATCACTGCCTAACGCCATGTTTCGGGTGGATTTGGAGAATGGGTTTAATGTTTTAGCTCATATTTCCGGCAAAATACGTCGGAACTATATCAAAATCCTACCAGGCGATCGCGTTAAAGTAGAATTAACTCCCTATGACTTAAGCAAAGGTAGAATTACCTACCGTCTTAAAAACAGATAACTCAAAAACAAAATTTATGCTCATGTTAGTCTCGAAAATAGACTATCTTTGACATGATGCTTCAAAATCATTATAATTATGAGCTTGCAGTGTTGCCCAGAAAGGGATAAAAGTTAGACCATCAGTAAAAAAAATGTGCGAAAATGCCGTGTCATCAAAAGACGCGGTCGCGTTATGGTAATTTGTAACAACCCAAAACATAAACAGCGTCAGGGTTAACCCAAAACTTACCATAATATCGATTAATATTTTGTAAACCAAAGAAAAACAGGAGAGTCAAAACGTGGCACGGATTTCCGGAGTCGACCTTCCCCGCGATAAGCGCGTAGAAATCGGACTTACTTATGTCTTCGGGATTGGTCTCTCGCGCGCCCAGAATATCTTAAAAGAAACAGGGGTTAACCCTGATACTCGGGTTCGAGACCTGTCTGACGAAGACGTTGCGAAACTAAGAGCCTATGTAGAGGATAACTATCAAGTTGAAGGTGACTTGAGAAGATGGGAAGCAATGAACATCAAAAGGTTAGCCGATATTGGTACTTATCGTGGTCGTCGTCATCGTTTGGGTCTACCAGTAAGAGGGCAAAGAACTCGGACGAATAGTAGAACCCGTCGTGGTAGAAAACTTACTGTTGCTGGAAAGAAAAAACCGCCCAGCAAGAAGTAAACCGTAAATTATTTAGTCAAATTGATATTAGCAAAGTAAAATGGCGCAACCAAAGAGAAGAAGCGGGCCAAGAAAGCAAAAAAAGAATATTCCTAACGGAATAGCTCATATCCAATCCACCTTTAATAATACAATCGTAACTATTTCTGATAGCCGAGGAGATGTTGTTTCCTGGTCTTCTGCTGGAGCTAGTGGGTTTAAAGGAGCAAAAAAAGGGACTCCATTTGCTGCCCAAACTGCCGCTGATAGCGCAGCAAGAAAAGCGATCGACCAAGGAATGCGTCAGCTAGAAGTCATGGTGAGCGGACCTGGAGCAGGTCGAGAAACTGCGATTAGAGCTTTACAAGCAGCTGGATTAGAGATTACTTTAATTCGGGATGTAACACCGATTCCTCACAATGGATGCCGACCACCCAAGAGACGTAGGGTATAAAGGATATAACTTTAATGGCAATAGTTAGAATTAAGCAAAAAAAAGTGATTTTCACTTGCTCTGAAGGTTGCTGGATAATTGCTTTTTTAAAGAACGGAGGTTAATCTGTGGCACAATTTCAAATTGAGTGTGTGGATTCGAAAACACAAAAGAATCAGCATCAGTATAGCAAATTTGTTCTTGAACCTCTGGATAGGGGTCAAGGTACTACTTTGGGGAATGCTCTGCGGAGAGTTCTCCTGTCCAATCTCGAAGGCACTGCCGTAACAGCGATTAGGATTGGTGGCGGCATGGCAAAAGATAGTAACAAGCAAGAACATAAATTTGGTTTTGCTACTCATGAATTTGCCACGATTGAGGGAGTCAGAGAAGATGTTTTAGAGATCATTCTCAATATGAAAGAGGTTGTTCTCAAAAGCTATGCTTCTCAACCACAAATTGGCCGTCTGACAGCTACTGGACCCGGAACAGTAACGGCTCATCATTTCTCTTTGCCTTCTGAAGTAGAATCTATTGATCCCAATCAATATGTTGCCACGTTAGCCGACGGGGCTTCTTTAGAGATGGAATTTCGGATCGAAAAAGGAAAAGGTTATCGAGCAGTTGAACGGGGTAGAGAAGAAGGCAGTTCCCTTGATTTTTTACAAGTAGATGCCGTCTTCATGCCAGTAACTAAGGTCAACTATAGTGTCGAAGATGCCAGAATAGATGGCTCGACCATTAAAGAACGGCTAATTTTGGAGATCTGGACTAATGGCAGCATTAAGCCGGAAGAAGCCTTATCTCAGGCAGCATCTATAGTAGTAGAATTATTTAACCCGCTCAAGGATCTCACTTTAGAAGAAATCCAAGAGGATTATCAAGAAGATGAAGATCCCACTAGTCAAATTCCCATCGAGGAACTACAGCTATCAGTACGGGCATACAATTGTTTAAAACGAGCTCAAATCAACTCTGTTGCTGATTTATTAGACTATACCCAAGAAGACCTCTTAGAAATTAAGAACTTTGGTCAAAAATCGGCTTATGAGGTAATTGATGCTCTACAACAACGCTTGGGAATAACTTTATCCCAAGAAAAATCAGGTAAAGGCTAAAGCAAACAAATCAAGAATCATGCGTCATAGATGTAAAGTTCCCCAATTAGGATTGCCAGCGGATCAAAGAAAAGCTTTGCTCCGCTCTTTGGCAACTCAAATTATTCGTCATGGTCAAATTACCACGACCAAAACTCGTGCTAAAGCAGTACGCAAGGAAGTAGAAAGAATGATAACTTTGGCTAAAGATGGTTCTTTAGCGGCTAGAAGAAGAGCATTAGCTTATCTTTATGATAAAAAGTTAGTTAGTGATCTTTTTAATGAAGTTAAGGAGCGTTATAGCGATCGCGAAGGTGGTTATACTCGCATTGTCAGAACCAAGCGTCGTCGTGGAGATAACGCAGAAATGGCA
>JBCCYD010000079.1:0-17675 GCA_039190385.1 Cyanobacteria bacterium P01_F01_bin.143
GTAATCTGATGTCCTTTATAGTTTAGCTGTTCTGTCCCTTTAGGGTTTAAATTATTAACCAGGGCATGTTCTAGATTAATAAAGTGAAATTCCTTCAATAATAAATCTTTTGCATAGATCCATTCAATTTCTTTATTTTCTTGATCCTTCCAGCTAAATTTACCTTCTTCTAAATCTCGTAATAAATTGACTGTTGCAAACGTTTTGTTATCGTAAATCCAAACTTCCTGTTTCTCCTTATTCCATTGTTCGTTTATATTGGGGTCAATGAGTAATAAATAAGGTGTCTCTTCCTCTTTTTGATCACTGGGAATCACCTTAATATTTGATGCTTGTGGTTGAGCTTTAATTGGAAATTTAAGAAGTTCCAAAGCATTTCCCTTAATCTGATTGCCAAAGTAGTTTTCTTTTTTGATAAGCTGAAGCTTTTGTCCAAAAGTACTAACTGTAAGGCTATCTCGAAACTGTTTCAAGTTTTTAATAATGTTATCCCTGGAGTTTCTAAAATTAATCTCCGCACTTCCTGTACTACTATAGTGGGGTAACTTTTGAATTACTTCTTCCAACCAATACCCTAACCAATTTTTTTCTTCTCTATTTAAGTGCTTGTTTGGGCATGATAAGCGTCCTTTTTCTTCATACCACTTTAGCCCTGTCCATTTGCTTCCCTCAGCTGGGCAAATGAAAGTGCTAGGCGATGAGATGCCAACGACTCTGTATCCTGTATCAGGATTTTTGCTACTATTGACTTCGGAATGGGGGGGATTCCAGAGAAAAGTATATAACTCTTGCCAGGGGTTGTTGTCCTGACTTTGAGATTTCTTATCCATTTGATAGAGCGCGTAGGTGGGTTGAGGCTGAAGTTCGTATAATGCACGGGCAAAGGGATCGGCACTACCATACTTATTGATATAATCTTTATTGGTGTAGTCCTTTAACTTGACATATTGAACTTTGATGTCAAACTGTCGTACATCTGCCAAGGCAATCGCTGCCAACATTCCTTGCCATTGCTCAATAATTAAATCTCTTAGTGGATAACTTGGATTATGCAACGCTGTCTCTACCAATAAAGCTCGTGCCCAGATGCTTGGAATTGAGGTAACCGTTCTTGGTTCTTCTTCAACTTCCTCTATATCTAGACTATTTGCAACTTCCTCTATATCTAGACTATTTGCAACTGTCAGAAAAGTTTTCGAAGATCTAACTTCCCACTCTCCGGGCGAGCCTGGTTTAACATCATTTCCTTCATTATCTTGATCTTTTTTAAGTTTGGGAAGAAACAAAAAACTCATCGTCAACTCCTCCTTTTGTTTTTGCATTTAATATAAAGTGCTCTCGCCAAACCCACCAATCCAGTATTCGGTGTTCTTAAATTTTTAGAACTAAGATTTATCATGAGTTCCTGTACCGTATCGTTTGAATCTTTTGGGGATCCGTCAATAACTAGGTTATAAAATTGATCGTTATGGTATGATAATTCTTCTTTATCATTCATCCAGTTAGTATAATTAAAAAGTTTAACTTCTGTGCCGCTTCCTGTCGTACTATTTAGTTTACCTAGCCACTTCAAATATGTCTGGCACCATTGGTTGATTGTTGGCATATTATTTTCCAGTTCCTCACTGAAATCTGGTAAATTTTTTCTCCCTCTTGAATGGCTAAAGAAATGAATCGACCAAGGAGCGTATTTGTGGAAGTTCTTAAAATTAACTTCTTTGGCTTTTTCAACGTTTTGATTTATATCTGTCATCCAAGCAAAAGCAAAGCGGGTCATATTCACAAGTCTCGGCTTTATCTCTTTATTAAGGGGTAAATCTTTCCAAGTAATTATATTTTCAGTTTCTCGGCTAATTACAACCGCTTCCCCTCTTTCATTTGGGCTATGGTTTGAAAAGTGTTGCACTGCTAATGCAGCGTATAATTCAAGAAAATGTGGGTCATTCTTTTGATTTCCTCGACCCAGACTGAATTTTTGATTAACTTGTAAAAGCTTTTGATCTCCCAAAAGGTAAATTGTGTCAAAGGAACCTTTAGCCTGTACCTGATAATAGCGTAGGGCAGCTGAAGTATTCAGTAAAAAATTTTCAGTCTGAGCATAGATTTCTTGTGTCTCGCTTTCATCTAGATTATCTTGTTGACTTGTTGGTTTAGGTGGAAATGAGAAATAAGGAAGTAGTAGTGCCCCACCTAACTTAATCTTCTGGCGAATCTTTTCCTTTTCCAACTTATTAGAGATCAGGCGACCAATAGTTGGAAATCCTGATGCTCCTGTACCTCCAAAAGCTGAACCATAGATAAAAATTTCTGGAGTACCAGAAGATATTATGTCTTCTTTAACCTGTTGTAAAAAAGCTTGCCAAGGTTCTTCTGTCAAAGTTTTCTTCGTAAGATTTAACTGGCTCATTACAACTGAACCGATAGCTGGCCGTCCTCGAAAGCCTACATTGAGTTCTAGTTCTTGTTCTTCAGGTGTGTATAGGGTATCAAATATATTCTTCAAAGGATGCCCTAATTTATCTGAAGTTTGATAGTTATTGTAATTAAAAATACTGCTTAGTGTTACATTATCTGTGTTCAATGGAGACCATGTGTCTGGTTTGAATAATTTAATTTGAGTTTTCATCCAAGGACATTGCTCTACATCTTGTCTCCCTTTGCTGATCAAATTATAGCACTTATTATAGACCTTAATAGTCTGTCTGGCGCGGGTAAGATTCCCATTTGCTTCATCTGGGTCAACAAATAAGACTTTTAGTGATTTATTGGTAAGAATTCCTGCTGCTGCTATGTGGGTAAGGGCTTCGACGCATTTAGCTCCCGTCCCTCCAATAGCAATGATGTAGATAGATGACATCGTTATCTCACAACCTCCTTAAAAATTTTCTAATATCAATTGAATAAGGTGCAATATATTTTAAAGCGCCTGGAGTACTTGAAGCAGTTGGCAACCAGTAGATTGCTGCTACAGCAAGAGAGAAGATAACTATTAGAGGGAGGAAAGCTCTTTGACTACCTTCTTGACTAAAGACTGTAATAAATAGGGCAATAAGAACACTAATGAATGATATCATTAGACCCAGATACCAATAAATTTCCGTATCTTTAATCTGATCGAGGCCATCTTTATAATATTTGGATTTGACAAGCCATAAAATTTGCATAATTAAAGAACATAAAAAAACAATGCATGCTCCAGTTATATAGTTTCCGGGAATCCATTCTTCTGTATCAACATCAATTGGAGCTAGACTGGTAGTTGTGAAAAGCCAAGGAGCCAACATAAATAACAAAAAAAATCCACCAGCAGTAAAAGTAATGGCGAAGATATACTCCCTAAATTGCTTCATTGAATGCCTTTTCGTCTCCAACTCAAAGAAATTTACAGAAATCAACTAAGCTTATTAAAAAAAAATTTAATAAGCTCATTATATAATGTTTAGAAATAATTGTCTTATACAATAAGAAATTTTAACTTGAGATCGCATTATGACGAGATACAAAGTGATAACAGCTCTCATTACTTCCTTGCTAATTACAAGCTGTCAGGTTCAGATCCCTTCAGTAGATATTAAATGTAAACCAGTATCTCAAAAGGATGTCAGTCAAGACTCTTTAGCTAATAAGCGTTCAGACATCATCAAGTTGGAAATTCAGGTTGATGGGACTGAATCAATGCAAGGATTTGTCAAGAATGATCGTAAAAGTCGCTATGAGCAAACCCTAGAGTTGCTTGATGTGATTGCTACCGCAAGCTGGTCAAGAGATAAGTCAACCATTGACTACTATCGCTTTGGTACCAAGAGACAAGGTATTAGCAAACAGACTTATATCAATGCACAAAAACCCAACTTTTATAATGTTGGGGGCGTCTTTAGAGATGGTCAAATTATAGCGGCAATTCCTCCTTCCTCAGCCAATAAGCTTTCTATTATTGTTACTGATCTCTACCAAACCGATGCGGACATTAGTTCAGTTATTGGTAAGCTCAAGGGTGAATATCTTCAGAAAGATTATGCTGTTGGCATTTTAGGTATTAAGAGTGAATTTAACGGTCAAGTTTACGATATAGGTGTACGAAAACTTGACCGACCCTACAATACAAAAGGGAAAAAAACTGAGCAATTTCGTCCATTCTATCTAATTATGCTAGGAAGTTACCAAAATATTGTTTACTACTTCGAACAGCTTCAGCAAGAAAGCAAAGGACTAATTGAACCAGAACAATTTATCATCTTTTATCCCCGAGTTATTGAATCAACTTCAGCCTTTGACTTGGACGGATTCCCCTCGAAACTACCACAAGGGCAAAATGTCTTGAGAAAGATATCGACTTTTAATAATCGCCAAGTAATAGGCAAAATTATTGATAAACGATCTACTATGGCTTTGCTACTTCAAGAAGATGCCGCTGGAAATTACGAAATTAACAATACAATTTCTTACTTTCCCTCTTCTTACACTCTACAAGTAGATTCTTCTCGGTCTGATGCTTTTATTTCTCAGATAAGTGGAGAAATATTCGACCAAAATTCCCAAAAGTTTCAACCTGATAATTCTCAAGGTTTTCAATTTAGTAATTGGCAAATTAATAAAACAGAATCAGAAGCAGAATTGACCTTTAGTACCTTGGTGGATTCACAAAAAATCCAGTCAGGAATCTATAACTTTACTGTCAATCTCATCCCCAATCAATTTAAAGAACCCCAATGGTGGCAAGAATGGAACTTTGATGAAAGCAGTTTTGATCGTAATAATAAGGACAACTTTGATGGCTCCACTACTCTTAATTTGCTTAACTTTATGAAAGGGATGAAATCAGTTACCTCTGAGTTAGTTGAGACCAAAAGTCCCTTTGCTGCTAGTCTTTGCTACGGTATTCAGAGAAATTAACACTTATGAAAAATAATAAACTGTGATTTTTGCTCAAGCTTTTATATATCACAAGATTCACCGGGCGATAAATATGGGGGACAATCAGTTGTTTTGACTTCACATTGCTCCTCCTGTAAACCAAAAAAACATCTGATGTCCGGAATAAGTATTGCCACAACAACTCCTACGATTGCTACTATTAGCGAAGCTAAAGCGATCTTGTCGCTTGTACTAAAATTAGTATGAGGGTTTGTGTTACTCATTTTTGTCTTCTAAGTTTGTTCAAATTAATGCTATTCTAAACAATCAGTTTCGCCTACTTCAATAAAAGGAGGGCATAATGGAGAATTAGATGGTGATGGTTTTCTACTCTCCTGTGAAATATTTTCCAGAGGAGACGAATCTATGACCAGATTATTAGATAATGTAGGTAAAACAGTTCGTAAATGTGAACTTTGAATTTGGGCAAATTTCTTGATAGAAATTCCCCAGTTGTTGCCAAACTCATTTCTAGAGTTTTCAGGCATTTTCTGACAATTTTCAGCGTCAAATATGTCTTTTTCTTTTTTTGTTGCTGCATGAATTCCTAGTACTCGACCATTCGCATCAAATATCGGACTTCCACTCATCCCACGAATTGTATTGTTACTGTATTTAATATCATAACCTGTAAGTCCCGGTTCACTTATTTCAGGTTTAGATAGTTTTTTCTCCAATTTTCCTTGACTGAACTGGATAGGTTTATTATTTTCTTTTAGTAAATTTGTACAAGGAAGATATCCTAAAATATAAGTATCCATATCTTCTTGAATCCAATTGGTTAGTCTAGCAACTTTGTGTGAGTAATTCGAAGAATTAGGAAAATCTACTTTTAATACAACTAAGTCAGTATTTCCTGGAAATTCATATACATTTTGCTTGTAGTTTTTATGTCCAATTTCAAATGTTTGTTTTTCATAAGTAGTAATAATATATGGGTCTCCTGGTTTAGATTGTCCGTCACCAAAGTCAATTTTTGGGCTTGGCTTTATGCCAATAACATGAATTGAAGTCAGCATAAATAAGGCTGTATTCGTTTGACAAATGATCACTCCAGATCCTTGTAAATGACCACCTCGCGTTATTTCAATAATTGATTTTGTTACTATTTTTTCTAGTTTTTCAAGTGTGTTTCTCTCTGGGTCTTGATTGTTTTTTTTATGATGATCGATTAAACATCCTCCATTTTTGGAATTTTTATGATTTTCTTGTTTTTGATAACTTCCAGAAATACCTAGTGATATAAAACTAATTATTATGAATGATGCAAAATGAATATGCTTATTTTTTCTAGTATTCATTGAAGACAGATCTCCGTTAGTTTAAAAATATTTTTCGATGTTTTCTAGACTGTGATTTTTTATGCTGTCAAAAATATTTTCAGGCTTATACTTAATGTAAGTTTCAATAGGAATTGCCCAAGCAAAATTTGAGAACTTTTCTTGACTTTCTGAGGAAGGTTCGTCCCCATTCATATAAGCTAAGGGATTAATGTCCCTAATAGAAGGATGACCTGAACGAAAAATTACTTTTTGATACTTACCTCTCCCATTTATCCCAATAACTAAACCTTTTTTATCGAATACTGGTCCCCCACTCATTCCCTCTATAGTTTGATTATTAAATCCTAATTGATATCCCGAATCAAGATGTTTTTTTTGCTTAATTAACTGAATAAAGGATTGACCTGAAGTGAAAGTAAAGCTTTCTAGACATGAGTTAGCTTCTGTGCAGGGAAAACCAGCAACAAAAACCTTATCCTGTTCCCTTAGTTTATTTGAACTCCCTAACTTTGCTTTGTCATAAGAAGTTGAACTAAGAAAGAATAACAGTCCTAAGTCATTGCCGTTCCAATTCACTTCTGGATAGAAAAAAACTGGATAAATCTTGTCATCAAAAGTTTGTAATTGGTATAGGTTGTCTCTTTTTTTTAGACCTTCTAGTACATGATTGTTTGTTAAAATCAAGTATATATAAGCTTTTTTGTTGTCTATTCTTTTCTCCTGTTTGTCAATGATAATTCCTGATGCTTTGTAATTCTTTTCATGAGATTTTGGAAAGATTCTCACCGTAATTCTTTTCGCTGTTTTACGGATGTCAAGATGAGAGATTTGACTTAATGACTGAGAAAAATCTAGTATCTGAGGCAAAAAACGTGCTTGTGTAAATAAAGAAATTAAACTACACAAGCAGCCTAGAACCAAAAACAATTTAAAATTCTGTCTCATCTGTTAATTTTTTCCAATGCTGTAACAATTTTTGTCTTTATCTTTGTCCTGTACAGATAACCTCTGCCTTGTCTAGTTTTCCTTCCATCAATGCTTTGATTTCAATATAAGTCCTACAACTAGGAGACTCAACTAAGGGATCTCCCTTAAAATTATTCCTAGCAAGTCCCAAAAATTCTCGAAGACGATCTTCAGGATCTTGATTCTCCTTTTTTAGCTTAGGATCTTCACTGTCTTTTAAGGTATATATGAGTTCTTTACAATCACTACCCTTCTGATCTGTAATGCAAATTACGGGCCACAAATTGATGGTTCCGTGGGTGACATAGCGAGGTGAACCAGACTGAATATATGTATTCATTCGATTGGTTACCTCTCGACAGCGCCTCTCCGGTGGATATTTTTCTTCCGCATTAAGTTGGTTAAAAAAATCAGATTTCCATTGTATAAAAGTCCGCTTTTGACCGTCTGGAGTAACAACAAAAGTAGTAGGATGTTTGTTGTCTTCCTCACAAACGAATTTGTATTGACCGGAATCATTAGAAGAAGAAGAATGGGAATTCCCGTTCTCTGTTTTACCTAAACAGCTAGTTATAGTAATCATGAGTAAGAGAAATATCAGAGGGTTAAGCTTCATCGTCAGTACCTGCGGTCAGTGTTTTGCCATTAGCTAGATGTCAAGAAAAGCAGCAAAATACTTGTCCTGCTTTTTTGATTGTAAAAATAGATTAGTCTCCTTTACGTCTAATGTGGTTTGAATTTAGCTCTGTAGTACAAGGGGCTTTATGAATTAGACTAGACAGCTATACTGATATAAAAAAACATGCTGTTTCAAGTTACTAATTAACATCAGACATACTTTAATATTAATACAACATATCTAAAATAATACACAGTATTTAGTTTTGTTTTTTAACTTTTTTATACAGCACGAAGCTATATTCAATTATTTCTATAAATTTTGAATAAAAGTTAAAAAATATTTCCGCCTTTCCTAAACCCACAATTCCCTGTCAGCCTCTTCAACTTTTAATTAACTTCTCCAATTGTGACAACAGAGATTCTAATTTCTTCTTCTTTTTCGGATCTTGCCAGAGTTCTTTTGATTGCTTCACTTGTTTATAAGTAGTATCAAAACGAGTTTTTAATTCTGAGTCTTGTTGTACAGGCTTTAACTCCTTAATCAATTCGCGGATTTGACTTAATGATAAAGAGTTAGAGATCGCGTTTTCCAGTAATTCTTTTCGCACCACTGCATCTTTAACACTAGCGATCGCTTTTGCCTTGGTATATGCGATGTTACCCTTACGCAGAGCTTCTAACAGTTCAGTTGGTAACTTCAACAATGGCAAGCGATTATTGACAAAGGACTGCCAATTCTGTCCCAACCCTTCAAAAATGGTTTCAATTTTTTGTTTTTCAGAGTTACCAATAACGTTATTGGTAACTTTCTTCTTCTGTTGATTATCCATCCTGTGAAGCAAGGAAATTACAGCTTCTGGAGATTCTTGTAACTGAATTCCCAGCAAGGTCACGATACCTTCTGTTTCTTCAACAGGATTAAGATCTTCGCGCTGTAAATTCTCCACCAAAGCAATCGAAAGCGCTTCTTCATCGGATAACTCGCGAATGGTAACGGGAACTTCCGTAAGTCCAGCAGCTTTAGCCGCACGGTAACGTCTCTCTCCTGCTACTAATTCGTATGACTCTTCCTTATTTTTAAGCGGTCTCACCAGGAGATTTTCTAAGATGCCATGAGCTTTAACCGATTGCGTTAGCTGTTCTAATTTTTGCAGGTCAAAATAGCGTCTGGGTTGCGATGCAGGTAGTACAATCGCTGCAATTTTTAACGTCTGTGGACTACTAGTGGCTGGTTCATCATTGCCAAACAGAACACTAAGATTAGCTTTGGCATTATAAGGGCGATCGCTTTTTCGATTAGTCTTTTTCGGTTGAGGCATATCTTTTTCAGTTAACAGTTATCAGTCATCAGTGAACAGTTTTTGTATAGATTTGGATGAGATGGAGATTGGGAATAATAGACTTCTAATTTTGAATTGATTAACTTTTGACTTTTGACTTCAAGGGCGAAGCCCTTATCATAGTTTCTCCATCTGAGTAGCTAATTGCTCTAGAACCTTCAACGCTGAATGTTTAGGATCATAAACAGCTAATGGTATTTGCTGTTCCGCAGCATCAGCAAAAGCAGTCGAGCGGGGAATCGGTTCGTAAACTGTACCCACCGTGCCAAACTGTTCCTGAATTGCCTTAAGAGTACGTTTATCTTGAGAATTGCTGACAGCATAACGTGAGGGAACAAAACCAGCTAGTTGTAATTGGCGGTTGCCTCGCTTTCTCACATTGGCAATAGTTTGCAGCAATAAATTAGTTCCTTGGAACGCCTTAAAATGGGTTTCGATAGGAACCAGAACGTGAGTTGCTGCAACTAAGCTCGTGTAACTGAGTAACCCCAAACTAGGAGGACAGTCAATAAGAATAAAATCATAGTCATCTCGAAGCGGATCTAAAGCTTCTTTTAGTCGTACCTCTCGAAAATCAAGATTAACTAATTGAATCTCTGCCACACTGAGAGTGATATTGGTCGGAGCAAGATCCATCTTCTGAATATCCCCAAGGATAAATAAAGGTTCTTCATTAATCAGAGCATCAAAAGGAGTCTTTTCTAAACTATTCGTATCAATGCCCATGAAGGTAGTTAAAGAAGCTTGGGGGTCGAGGTCTACCAGCAACACGGAATGTCCTCGCCTAGCTAGATGGTAGCCGAGGTTTTGAGTCAGAGTCGTTTTGCCCACTCCCCCCGCTTGATTAAAAATAGCGATCGCTTTGCTCATTTTTAGTTAAAATATTTCTTCGCTTTTGAGCTTGTATTGGTATAGCAATATTTTTCAACGGAATAATAACTTTCAAGCGCCAGGATAACACCTGTGAAAAAAAATTAGAGTCAAGTTGCTTCGATCCAGAACCTGCCATGGCTTCACGAAAACAGGTGCGCAAAAAGTTGGAACGAGAGTTTACGGTGAAATCATTCACCTATATGGCTTGTTGAGTTTTGTCCGTCAACCAGGTCTAATACCTGTATCAAAAACATGCAGAGGTCAAAAAATCTTCTAGTTCATAAAAATCTATATTTTTTAAATCTTTAGGGTATATCATTACAGTTAATTTTCTTGATACAAATTCTTTTTTAGAAGCTATGACAAAGGAGATGACAATTAACTTTACCAATGCCATTCGAGGTAAGCCAGTACGAGCCAAGTCTGCTCCAACAACTGGAATAGCTACTTCTAATCCATGTCCTTTTCGACGAACTTCTTCCCAGAGACTACTTAGAGAACTCCAAATGTAATCAGCATTTGAAGTAACTTTTAGGTCGTTACCCATATAGCCATAGGCAGTCCAGAAGTATCGATTTTCTGGAGTTCCCAAGGTTATAGTCGTACTAATTGGGTAACGCCAAGACTTCCCCCGTATTTTGTTATTTTCTTTAATCCGTCTGGCTTTATAATTCTCTAGCGCTTGGTCAATTTCTGCGTCTAACTTTGCTAAATCGTTATCATAGATACGATTAAGGAACTGTCCCTGTACGCTAGACGGTTTGATAATTTCTCCTAGTTCTGTATCAAAAACATCATTAGCTCCTATGACTAAATGTCTCGGCTCATCAAATAAATCGCCGATTTTAATTCCAATAGTTGAGTCAGGACTAGACAAAGTTTGATAGATAGATTTACGAGGAAAACATTTAATAAATGAGATCGCTAACGAAATTGACACCAACCCCAAGTAGCCAATCCATCCCAAGTTAAAATTTTGTGGAAAAAATAGTGCGGCTGGCTCAATTAATAACCATAAAGTACCAAAGATAATCAAAAAAGAGCTTAATATTCTTTTTAACCCTACGGTAGTCAGGAGTTGCCAGTAAATCTGGATTATTGTGAAAATTCTCATTACTATGGAATAGGTAAGTTACGGATGAAAGGGTCAAGCTTAAATTGTATTTACTCTTCAAACAAACACCATGCTAATGTAATTTTTAAATAAACTATCAATGTCGCAAATAAAATTACTAAAGATATTTTTAGCCTCACCAAGCGATGTAAGTAGAGAACGCAAGTATGTACTAGAAGTTGTCGAGGAGCTTGACAAAAGTATAGCTATAACAAATGGGCTTACAATTCAAGTTGTTTCTTCAGACAGTGCTTTTCCTGGTTATGGTCAAGACGGTCAAACTGTGCTTAACAAACAGATTGGCAGAATGAAAGAGTACGATCTATTTCTAGGCATTATGTGGAGTCGTATCGGAACGCCAACACCACGATCAATTTCTGGTACTGCTGAAGAATACGACCGAGCAGTCAGAGCTTATAATCGGTATGAAAAACCCCAAATATGGTTTTATTTTCGAGAATTAAAAGCAAAACTAGATACAAAAGAAAAATTAGAACAGGCAGACGGAGTAATTAAATTTAAGAAAAAAGTTCAACGTAAGGCATTAGTTCGTGAGTATAAAATGCCGTCAAATTTTCGAGATCGATTTCGTCAGGATATGTTGTGTTGGTTAAGTGAATATTTGGGTGCGACACCTAAGCCCAGTGTTACTTCTAGTAATAGAAGTAACAAATCATCTACAGCAATCAGTAATTCAAATTCTTCAACCACAAAAACACCTAGTAGAAGAAAATCTGGTTCAACCTCTACGGCAAACAAGAAAACATCTAGCAGTTCTAGCTCTAAAACTCGTCAAATCAGAAGTGTAACCACTTCAGGAGCATGGATGATGCTCGGTGATAACTTCTTTTCAACCCAATCTGTCAAACATCAAACAGATGGAAACATTATTATTCGTATTGCACCTAAGAATTCAACAGATGAAGCAAATTTACGTGCTTTACAACCGAGTCAATATAACTGGTCTTCTCAAGGAATTCCTTATGCTTACCAAAACGAAGCAGGTAACTCACTAATACAGACTGTTCTTCCAGAATCTATCAAGGGTAAAACTATTTTCGTCCTTACCTTAAAACCAGAACAAAGGTCACAAGTTATGGGTATGGAGGTTAACATTAATGGTTATAGTGCTGACAAGATCGCTGAATTACGCGCTCGTCTTCTGCTACTAAATGAAAATCCGCCACATCAAAAAGAAGATTTCTTAAACCACTTGATTCTGAACTATGACAGTAACAAAAGAATAGAAAAAAGCATTTTTCCAGACTTGTGGACAAAGATGAAGAGACGACCAACAGATTTTCTACGTCAGGCTAGACTTGCTGCCGTTTATCACCTAAAAATGACCAACACTGTTGAACAAATATTAGAATTAAAGCTCGGTTTCATCAACAATAAAACAATGTCTGTTCTATTTCGCGGACAAAGAAAAAATTTCAACCTTTATCGCGAACCTTATGTTATTGAAGTGAAAGGTAGCTGCAAACTATAAGGCATAAATATGGGGCGAACCCTATATTTATGCCAAAAAGGAAGTTGAGACCCCTTAAAATATTGCTACCACTGATAACTGTTTAATCAGTCAATTCAGATAAGATCTCCGACAATTCCACCTGATCGCGTGCCCGATTGTCGTCATAAATCATCAGAGTATCGATCTGGCGGTGCCGCGATAACTTCTGCACCTTCCGCACATTACCGTCAGTCGCATCAAGAGCCGCCGTAATCGAACTATGCCTCACGCGATGGGGACTCATCCGCTTGGTGATTCCCGCCTGTTTACAATAACGACGCACCAGCTTATAAATGCCATCCCCAGTAATCCGATGTCCCTTATGTTTAAAATCTAAAGCCACGAACAAGGGTGCTTTTTTCTTTCTATGTTTGTAAGCTTTAGTCCAATCCAGCAGAGCATTAGTAGTCGAGCTACTCAAGCCGATAATCTCGGTTTGCGTCCCCTTACCCTTACCCAATATGGTCAATTCTTTTCCTAAAGGGTTAAAGTCTCCATAGTTTAATAAACTCACTTCATTGCGTCTTAAGGCATTGTCCCAAAGTAGCTTCAACAGAGCATAATCGCGAATTCCCAACAAAGAGGAGCGATCGCAAAGAGCCAGGACAGTTCGATATTCTTCTGGACTAATTCCACTGGTATCTCTATATTGTTGTACCCGTTCTCCCTTGACATCTTCGAGGGTAAACTGACAGATACCCAACTTGCGACCCATGCTACAGAGAGTTTTAATCGCCGCCAGCCGACGATTAACCGTTGCTTCTGCTAACCCCTTATCAAATAATTTGGCCTTGTAATTCAAAACGACCCCTACTGCCGCAGCCCGTTCTAAGTGCAAAAACTCCAGCACTGAATCTTTAGTGGCAATATCTCCTGTAGTAGTGCGAAAAAAATCATTGAGATCTTTTTCGTAGGCGGCTCTGGTGCTGGGATTACGTTTATCGAGGAGGAACTGAGCTAACACGTTGGGTTCTGTGGTCGTAAAATGTCTTTCAATTTTGGCATTGAAAGAGTTTTCTAAGGGTGAGGGAGTAGAGTGAATGATTTTTTCTTCCATTCTATGATATCGAAAAGTCCGCTTTCCGATAACAGAGTCGGTTACGACCTATACTGTACCTTCTTTTGGGACATTATTAGCGAGTTGCTGAGGAAAAGCCAAAAGATTCAGTAGAGTTAAACTAATAATAAGTAGCTAGTGGACGTAGGCGTAAATACAGTACCCATTTAAAACATTTGATATTGACTACAGAGATGCCGAATTTATCAGTCAAAAACTTGAATTAGAATCGAGAACCAATCATGCTCCTGTTCGATAACAATGGAATAAAGAAGCACAATTACTTAAAAATCAACCATTGATGAAATAGTGATTGTTATTATCGATTATTTACAACTATGAAGTAATAAGATTTATAACATTGTTTATGTTTTCTACAATGTATAAGTGGTAGCATCTATCAAGATATTTAATGAAAGCTTAAGGCTTATATATAATAGCGTTTCTCAGATTCATGAGGTACTCCTGCCTCAAAACTAAAAGCTTTGTATCATACCAGTATGAGAATTGCTATGGCCTGATGAATTTAATAAATTGGTAAGTTGATTATGAGACGTTTCCTATATCATAAACTAATAGTTTTTACTATTCTGGCTAATGGATTTATTGCACAACAAGCCCTATCTGAGCCTGTGTTTGATACAGGAAGTTTTAGGGGAGAAACTTCGTATGGAGGATCTGGAGTTTCAGCACTAGCAATAGGAATTGGTGCGGTAGAAACACAATTGGAAAGTTCAGATATCTCCTATAGTGATGAGTCTTATGCTATCGATATTGAAGATAAACAGCTAACGTTCACCAGATTTATTGAAGCTTTATTGAGAATATTTTCAATAAACTAGAGAGAAACAAATAATCAAATAATAGGAGTGATTCTTAATGAAAGGCAACGTTCGCGTAGGCAATTTATTGGGAATTCCTTTTTATGTAAATCATTCCTGGTTTTTAGTGCTAGGTTTGATGACATTGATTTATGGAGAACAACTGGCTCGCTTTCCTGAGTTGCCAGGATTTACCTGTTGGCTACTGGGGTTAATTGTGTCGTTATTATCTTTTTTTTCCGTTGTTGCCCATGAATTAGGTCATAGCTTTATAACTATTGCTCAAGGGATTAAAGTTAAGTCCATTACGTTGTTCCTCTTTGGTGGACTTGCTAGCTTAGAAAAAGAGTTTGAAACTCCCCTGCAAACCTTTTGGGTAGCGATTGCCGGACCATTGGTGAGTCTATCTCTGTTTGGGATTTTGACCATTATTAGGGTAAACTTAGCTTTCCTAGATTATCTAACAGCCATTGCGACTTTACTCGCTCTGTTGAATCTAGTTTTAGCTTTATTTAACTTGATTCCCTGTTTACCACTAGATGGTGGTGCCATTCTCAAAGCAGCTATATGGCAAATTACCAGCAATCCCAATAAGGGAATATTTTTTGCCGGTCGAGTCAGTCAGTTCTTCGGTTGGTTGGTTGTCATTACTGGTGGACTGGATATCGTAGGGATTAGTTCGGTTGGCGGTTTCGAGATTAGTTGGGTTGAAGGCTTCTATACAATTTTAATCGGGTGGTTATTGATAAGAAATGCTGGATTTTCAGTACAGTCAGCAATAGTTAGCAGATTTACAGCACAGGAGGCCGTCATTCCAAATAGTCCAATTGTTAGTTTCAAATTGACCCTACGAGCATTTACCAACAATTACATAATTGGAAAAAACAAGTGGGAAAAGTTCTTGGCTATCAATGAAGCGGGACAATTGCTTGGTGCCATTCTTGTCGATGATATCAAAAAAGTTCCTACATCTAAGTGGAATAAGGTTTATGTATACAAGTTAATACAGCCTCTAGAAGATTGTGACACAGTTAAAGCAACGCAATCTTTACTGGAGGTTGTTAAACGACTGGAAAAGCAAGAAAGTCTACAATTAGCAGTGGTGCGGGACGACGGTACAGCAGTTGGCTTAATCTCTAGAGTATCGATTATTCAGTTTATGCAACAGCATACTTCAAAATTTTCGGTTAAGAGGGTGTTTAAAAAACTCCATGCTTGAGCGATTAGGGCTGGTTTTGGCTGTTAAGTTATTCCCAAGAAATTAAATTTTCCCTCTAAACAGAACTCCACTCTATAACTTTTTAAATACTTTCAGGGCTTATTTAAAAGATGAAATCTCTATTAGGTAGTCAATCTATGACAATTGCTGTACTAGCTACTATACTGCTACCACAGCAAGCTCTCTCTAATCATTCGTGGAAACTAGGAAAGTGGAGAGGACAATCATTCTATGAAGGAGCTGAAGCTTCGGCTCTCTCACTAGGAATTGGTGGACTACAAGCAGAAATCAAGGAAGCTCGTACGCTTAATCTAAAACCATCGGATATCTCTTACCAGAACGGATATCTTCAAGCCAACATTGATAATCAACAGCTAACGGTCAAAATAAATCACAAAATAGTTAAAGAAGCTATTAGGGTAGTAGAAAAGAACGATACTCTAGTCTTTCAGGTATCTATAGATCAAACTGCGCTAGGAAGAAATGAATACATTGATGAGACAATGCAAGGTACGAAGATAGGAGAATTACTTTTGGAAGGTGACATAGGCTTCGCTCATATTGTGCAGGGTGAAGTACCGCTACCAGAACCAAAACCAATACATCCCTACGAAACAATGTTATGGTTGCTAAGATACGATGCTGAATATCGTAAACTTCCTACTCAGTGGGAAAATCCTCCTCGAAGCTGGCCACAGATATACCTACGTTTTGATCCGAGAATCCCAGGACTCATAAGCACTGAATTCAAGCCTCAAGTAATATTTAAGTCTCTATATGATCAGGTTTCAGAAGTAGATGAACAAGTTCAATCTCTAGGTGAACGTCCCTACTTACCACTTGTTAAGGATGTGAAAAAGCGTCCACTTGCCTATCGAAAAATTTCTCCTTCCTTGGAGCTTGCTGCTTCTATAACAGCTACTTTAGGACTTTTGGAGGCTGCTTGTCCGAAACCAGGAAGTTGTAAACATCTATATTCTCAAACTAAGATAAATAGCAAAGATTCTGAAGACAAAATAGATGAGCAGAAAGTAGAGCAAGATAGTGGGACTCGGTTTGATGAGTATAGGTTGATAGCGGAATGGAACCAAATTATATACCGAGAAATCCTTAGCCGTTTAGTCTTCTCATCAGATAACCCTGAGAAAGCTTGGGCTGCTGCTTACGATTCTGTACGACTAGCTATACAAAAAGAAAAACGTGCTGATAATTTAGATTGGATAGCTAGAGAGAAAGAGAAATCAGCCGAGAAACTCAAAGAACCAAAAGAAATAACAAAACTAAAACAAGAGGCAAAAAATCTAAAGGCACAAGCAAAGTCATTGAGAAAACAGGCATCACCATTCAAGGAGTTGGCAAAACAACAGTTTCTTAACAACCCGATTCCCAATTTTCCTCCTTTGTTGGCAGCATCAGCCGTTGTGTTTGCCTGGAATGGAGAAAAAATTACTGCGGAAAAACAACTGAGCCAAGCTATTCAACTCTCTAATTATCCTAAAGATTCTGATGAGGTCTTAGAGCGTGTTAAGGTCTTGGAAATGGGTCTTTATATAGTATCATTTATCAATAGAATTGATTCTGGAGATCTTATGTTAGCTCGTTCCATTTACGAGCGGATAGAACCCCTATTAAATAGTGTTATAACCGATATTTACGATGAGGTTGATGAATACTTACAAGATTGTCTGGTAAATTTGAAAAACTGTCCTGAAAGAGAGTTGCGTAAAAAAGAATTTTTTCTATCTTCCGTGCCATCTAACATAAAGATTTCAAAAAGTAATATAGCTTGGTTACATGGACGCTTTAACTATCTTATAGGCATCCAAATTGAAGAAGCAGAAAGCAAGAAAGATCGCTTAAGATTTTTGTCATTTTATGTTTCAAAATTAGGAGTATGGCATCGGTGGAAATTGATAAGACTAGAAGCAGATTTGAGAAAAAGATTAGGGATGAA
>JBCCYD010000080.1:0-17492 GCA_039190385.1 Cyanobacteria bacterium P01_F01_bin.143
CAGAATCTATAACGATTGATGGTGTTACACCTATTGGAATTTTTAGTAGTAGTGGCATTTTTTCCCAAGTTGGAGCTTTTGGAGGATCTGGAAATGCCGGTGATTTAAACATTACTACTCCTACTCTTTCTCTAATTAATGGTGGTCAAATAAATACCAATAGCAGTGGAAGCAATGATAGTGGCGATATTACTATCAACGCTAAGGAGTCTGTAGTAGTTAACGGGGTAAATTCTAGCTTTTTTGATTTTGATGATATCGATGTGATTATTAATGGAATGGATTCTAGTGTTTTTGATTTTTCTAATGAGATAATTACCATCGAGTATGAACTCAGTGATACAGCTATTCCTAGCACTATTTTAAGTACCATTGCTACCTCAGTAGATGAAACTGGTGTAGGCAAAGGTGGACAAGTAAACATTACTACTCCTAATCTGTTCGTAATTGATGGTGGTCAGATTAATGCTATTAGTTCAGGACAAGGGAATGGTGGTGATATTTTAATCCAAGCCGATGCTTTGAATTTAGATAATGGCTCGATTTCCACTGCGAATGATCCATCAATACCTATTCCAACAAATGAAGCATTAAGAAGTGGGGGCAATATTGATTTACAAATAAAAGATTATTTAACCTTAGACAATGAAAGTACTATTTCAGCACGAGCTGGAAGAAATGCTAGTGGTGGTAGTGTTGATATTGATGCAGAATTTATTATTGCTCACCCCAGTGGTGGTAATGGAAACGATATTTTAGCTTCTGCCGAACAAGGAAGAGGGGGCAAAATTACAATCAATGCTGAATCTTTATTTAACATTGAAGAACGTCAAGCTTTACTAAATAATGAAACTAACGATATTGATGCCACTTCTCAGACAGAAGGTTTAGATGGCACGGTTTCCGTCTTTACCCCCGATATTAATACTCTACAAACTGAGAGCAATTTACCTAACAGTATTATTGAATCAGAACAAACTGTAGCTCAAGCTTGCCAGAGAGCTCAGGCCTCTGACAAACCCAGTGGTTTAACCATTAAAGGAAAAGGTGGTATCCCTCCAGCGCCTACCGAACCACTTGATTCTGAAACAATCTTAGTAGATGAACAAATTATTAATACTAATCTAAAAGCTCAACATCTTGATATTAAACCCATCAAAACAAGTATAGGAGATATTTATCCCGCCAGAGGCATAATCAAAACTGAGGATGGCAATATTATCTTAACTAGCTATCCCACCGATAATAACAATACTCGCACACCTCATAATTCTGCTAACTGCACTTCCTCTTAAATAGTCAAAAATATTTTATGGTTTTACATTAAATGGGCTATACCCAGTTTTTTACCTAATTCAGAATTTTTTAGATAAGCTTGTCTTTCCTTATGGGTCATCACTTTTGTTCTACTACCCACCATGATCTGTTCTGGAGTTAATAATTCTTCCTCTTCCCCATTGGCCTTGATGCTTTTGGGTGTAGGCGATCGCTTGTCTTTTTGTGAATTTAAAGGCATATCCATCTTCCCCAGGTGCTAATGTTTCTTCTCTTAATATCATAGTGAGTTTAAATACTTCTCGATTTTGATAATATTCAATAAAAAATTAATTGTCTCAAGCAGCTTTCATTGCTGAATTACTAGATTTAGCAAGATAAATTCCCGCCAGAATCAAAATAAAAGCAACACCATTAAACAAACTGAGATTTTCCGCCAGAATCATCCAAGCAAATACCGCAGTAAGAATCGGTTCTAACAACAGAAAAACCGCCAGAAATGTTGAGGAAAATCGCTTCATGCTATAAACCAATAATCCTTGCCCAATCACCTGACAGACGATCGCGAGAGCAATTAGAATCAACCAACCTTGATAAGAACTAGGAAACAGCGATTCCTTGGTTGACAAAACAAAAGGAAACAACAACACAGCACCAAAAGCACAACGCCATAACAAAATTGTGACTGTATTCAGGCTAGTCCGTAGTTTTTCGAGAAATAATAAATAAATCGCATACAAAAAAGCTGAGAATAACGCGATCGCATCCCCCAGCAAATGACTGTGACCAAGAGAAAAATCTCCCCAACCAATTACCAATGCTCCCACGATCGCCAGACCCATGCCAAAAAGAAACTTGCTATCAAAGCGATGATTCAAGAGCAACCAACCCCCAATACTCGTAAACAAAGGCGTCAAATTGCGTAAAACCGTCGAATTAGCCACACTAGTTTGACTCAAAGACCAGGCCCAACAAACAATAGAAGCTGTAGAGATCGCTGCAACTAAAATCAATAAGCCCTTTTGTTGATAAGTATTAGGCGTCTTGGCAACGGCCTCAGGTGTATTCTCTGGCTGCTTGAGAGTATTCACACCTTCCCAAATCCAAAAGACAATGGTTGCCATCCAAAGACGATGCAGCACTGTGGCATTAGAACCAATTTCCGCTTCGCTAAGCTTGATCAAAATTGCTGTAAAAGATAGGGCAACCAACGATACTAAAATCGCGATCGCCCAAAACGTATCTGTATTGAAACGTAGTTGAGGTAAAGAAAATTGTTTTTTTATAAACATTGATTTTAAAGAGAAATCGATTTTTATTATCCTATTGAGGATAATGATAACTCGTTAAAATTTCGTCATAA
Source organism: Cyanobacteria bacterium P01_F01_bin.143 (assembly GCA_039190385.1). GTDB lineage: Bacteria > Cyanobacteriota > Cyanobacteriia > Cyanobacteriales > Xenococcaceae > Xenococcus. The sequence continues at coordinate 2,639 of JBCCYD010000080.1, forward strand.
CAATTCACTATTACGCACTTTTCTAATAGTTTGGGGTAATACCCCTACCAAAAGAGCAAAAGCCTCATCGGGTAAATTTTCCACAGTCTCCGTATCAAACCAATTCTCAAACTGATTAAGTATTACCTGGGCTCTTTCTATGGCGATCGGGTTATCCGTAATTTGTTTAGTCAACTTGACCCATTGTCGGCGCATCTTATATGCTCTACGACGTTCTTCCGAGTTGTGAGGTTCAATTAAAGACAAATTTCCCACAAAAATTACATCGATCGCATTAATGTCAAACTGTCCGCCAACAATTGCTCCTGGACCAATAAATTCTGCATGGTATTTTTTATAGACAATTAAGCCATTTTTTCGACGAGGATTGACTATAAATAGTTTTTTATTTCTTACTTGGGCTAAAATGTCTTCAGATGGAGAGTTCATTAGTTAATGGCTAATGGTTAGTTGTTAATTGCTAATGGCTAATTGCTAATTGCTAATTGCTAATGGGTAAAAACTGATAAATGGTCAATGGTTAATGATCAATGTTTAATGTTTAATGTTTACTGCATAAAGGCAAATTTCTTCTGAGATTGTTTTTTTGTATTCGTCGCATAATAGGCATAGCGATCGAATTCTGCGGCATTTACCCCATTAACCACCATTCCCAAAACTTTGTCTTGAATTGTTTCCAAAATTTCTTGGGCTAATTCTGCACTTTCATGTTCAATCACCTCAGAGCGACTAACAAATAAAATACCATCTACCAATTTATTGAGAGTCAAAATATCAGCAGTTACAGGAAGAGGTGGCGCATCAATTAACACCAAATCATATCCTTTTCTACTCTTGGCAATTAATTTATTCATTTCCGGAGAATCGAGAATTGCTAACGGATTAGAGACAACTTCTCCAGAAGCTAAGAGCTTGAGATTATGCATTGGTTGAATTATCGCATCTGCCAATTCGGTCTCTCCTTCTACAACTTCTCTAATTCCCTGAAAACCTTTACGATTCCACAAACGATGTTGAGAAGGACGACGTAAATCACCATCAATCAGCAATACTCGGGTTCCTAATTGGGAAATTGCCGCAGCTAAATTAGCAGTAACTGTAGATTTTCCTTCTCCTGGGACAGAACTAGTTACCAAAATCACCTTGGGCAGCAGTTGAGAATTTCTTGCCGTCAGATTACTCCGAATCATGCGGTAGATTTCGCTAGTATAGGAGTCTGGAGACTGTTCGACAATAACTCCCCGCCTAGAACGTGCATCATCATCCTGTGGGATAATCCCTAAAATGGTGTAGGGTAATTTTTTTCTAATTTCACTAATCGTTTTCAAACTGCGATCTCTAGTTTCGAGGAGCAAGACAGCCGCATTGGATAAGAATAATCCGCCCATGACTCCCAAGGCTAATAGTTTCATGCGACTAGAGGTGCCTTCTATGGGAACTAGTGCTGGTTCGACAATTTCGACATTACTAGTTTCTTGTTCCAACTCTAGTTCTACTTGTTCGAGACTATCGAGCAGATTTCTATAGTTTTGCTCCGCAATCTTTAATTCCAACAATAATTCTTGTTCTTTTTTATCTAATCCAGGAATTTCTTTCGCTCTTTTCGACGCAACTTGTTGTGCTTGGGCTAATGCTAAATTTTGTCTGCCTAAACTTAATTCCTGAATTTTGAGTTGGATAAATTTTTCTAGTTGACTTGGATTGTATTGACTATTTCTGATTAGGCCAGGAGATACGACTTCTCCGATATTTTGACTCATCAAGTTTTGCAATTGTCGATTGAGATTGGCTTTTTTCTCTTGCAAGCTGACAATATTGGGATGACCTGCTTTAAATCGACGTCTTTCCTGAATCAATTGATTCTCAGTCACAGTCATACTGTCAATAATACTGTTAACAAGGGGGGTACTTCCCAATTGATCAGCTGCGATCGCCTGTTCCAAACTTAACCCTATTTGACCTTGTAGAGCGTCGGTTTGCGCTTTAACACCTCGATAGTTAGAATCAGAAATAGCTATCTGACGATTTAGAATTGCAGTCTCTTCAAGAAGGGTTTGTTTTTCCTGTTGCAAATCAACAATTTTGTTGTCGGCTCTAAATTTCACTAAGGCCGATTCGGCTCGGTCAACTCTGGCTTTAAGCTGAGGTATTTGTTGATTAATAAACTTCTTGGCCATCATGGGACTTGATTGATTGCCACGAATTTGTTCTTCTACATAAACACTCATCAAATTATTAACCAGATCAGCTGCGAATTCAGGATTGGGATCTTTGTAGAGAACTTGGATCACATCAGTTCCTGGCAATAAATCTACTTTCAATTGCGGTTTCAAGGCATTTGGATCGATAAATTCTCCATCCTCATTTTTGAGATCTAATTGTTCTACTGTTTTTTGTAATATGTTCGAGGTAAAAATTTGCTCTCTTTGATTATGCAAAGGTGATTGTTGACCCAAACTATAATTTAGGGTATCTAGTTTCGTAGTATTTTCTCCAACCCCAGTTAATGATGCTATCTCACTAGCTTTAAAAAGTAATTTGCCTTCGGCTTCATATTTGGTCGATAATTTAGTGCTGAGCAATCCTGCTGCCCCGACGGTTAGGAAAAAGATTGCTGAGGCTATTTTCCAACGTCTTTTTAGCTTGATTAAATAAGCCCCCACATCAATGTCAATCGAATCTCTAGAATTTTTTAAGACATCATTTTCTGGCTCTTGCTGGGAGGTAGATTGGGAATTATTATTGGGGATTTTAAACATAGTTAGGACAACAATCTAGAATAAATATTTATAGGGTTAAGTTATTAAATAGAGGTTTCCGTATATCTACTAACATCATAAAGAATTTACGTAGTCTATCAAGACAGGGCTATTAAAATTACTGTAATCTTTAGAATAGAATCAAGGTTTGATGAAGTTGAGGAAAATGGTAATCCTTTTTCAAGGATGTAATTAGCAATTTGGCCAGAGAATTTACCCAGAGATGTGGTTTGATTTGCTACAGAAATCAATATTCCGATAAGATTACTATTGAAATGATAATTTTTGCGATATTCACCATTTAATATTTTTTGAATAATTTATCTATTGCCTATCTATTAGTTTTTCATGGCAGTCGTTATGCAACTGCTGCGATCGCGGCTTCTCGTCTTGCTAATCTATTAACCGAAAGATTACCCAATCCTTTGGTTAGTACTGCTGCTTTGGAATTAGCGGATTTATCTTTGGATGAGAGCATCATCGATTTTGCTCAAGTTGCGATCGCTGATGATTACCAAACAATTCAGATTGTTCCTCTGTTTCTCTCTCAAGGCGTCCATGTTCGAGAAGATATCCCCGCAGCAATGGCTCTGGCGCAAAAAAAACTAGGAACAACTATCAACCTCGAACTTACTTCTTCTTTGGGCAATTGCCCTGAAATGCCTGAGTTATTAACCCAACAATTGAAATCGCTCTCTTCCTCCAGGACAAAAAGAATTTTACTAGCTCATGGTAGTCGTTTAGCTGGTGGCAATCTTCCCTATGAACATCTAGCGAAGCAATTGAATGCGGTTAATGCCTATTGGTCAGTGCCTCCAGATTTGGCAAAAATAGTCAAGTCTTTAGTCAGAAAAGAAAATAATACTATTGAAATTATTCTATACTTCTTGTTTCCTGGTAAAATCACTGAAGCGATCGCAGAACAAGTACAACAACTTCAAGCCCAATTTCCCCAAATAGATTTGATACTCACACCACCTCTAGCTGCCACCCCTGGCATCATTGAACATTTAGCATTGACCATTGACCATTAATAAGTTTTTACTCATTACTCATTACTTATTACTTATTACTTAATTTATGAGCAAACCAGTAGGAAAAGTATATTTAGTTGGTGCAGGCCCTGGAGATCCCGGATTAATGACCGTTAAGGGCAAAACTCTTCTAGAACATGCTGATGTAGTTATTTATGATGCCCTAGTTAGCCCAGAAATTTTGCAGAGTATTAATCCTAGCGCCGAAAAAATCAATGCGGGTAAGCGCAAAGGCCGTCATTCCATGTTACAAGCCGAAACAACTCAATTATTAATTTCTAAGGCACAAAATAATGCGGTGGTAGTCAGACTCAAAGGTGGAGATCCGTTTGTTTTTGGTCGTGGCGGCGAGGAAATGACAGATTTAATCGCGGCAGGAGTGGATGTGGAAGTAGTCCCCGGGATCACTTCTGGCATTGCTGCCCCTGCTTATGCGGGAATTCCCGTAACTCATCGCAATTACAGCTCTTCGGTTACTTTTGTCACAGGTCATGAAAAGGTTGAAAAATATCGTCCTGAAGTTAATTGGCAAGCGATCGCACAAGGTTCGGAGACAATTGTGATTTATATGGGCGTTGGTAATCTGCCTCAGATTGTTCCGCAACTACTGGCCGCAGGTTTAGCCCCTGAAACACCAATCGCTTTAATTCGTTGGGGTACCCGAAGGGATCAGTCAGAATTAATCGGAACATTAGGTACTATTATTGAAACGATTACTCAAACTAACTTTGCGGCTCCTGCGATCGCAATCGTCGGAAAAGTTGTCGATCTTCACAATTCTTTACATTTGGGTTGTCCGATCCCTTTACCAGTAAGCAATTAAGAGAAAAAAATCATCAATAATCTATCCATTTCGCAAAATTGGGGCTATGGGATGGCATGATACTTTATGATCACTTAAGAAAATTAAGCTTATTTCATTCAATAGTAGCTTTTATGCTAAGTGAATAAACCATAAGTTTAATGAGCTTACTACATTTTGTTGGCTCTTTTCGTAATTAAAACTTTTTGAGGAGAAGGAAGGATGTTGAAGAAATTATTATTAACTTTTGTAGCCATTTTATTGCTTGCTTTTCAATTTAACGTTGGCACAGCTAATGCTTTAGAACTAAATCAAAGCACTCGTACTGTTAAGTTAAATAGACAAGGAGATCAAATTGTTCTTTCTTTAGAACAAGTTCAAAGAGGAGAAAATGTATTCGTTGATAAATGCACTTACTGCCATAAAAGCGGTATAACTAAAACTAATCCTAATGTGGGATTAGGATTAGTAGATCTCGCTGGAGCACTTCCTGCGAAAGATAATATCGAAGGAATTGTTGAATATCTAAAAAATCCTACAACTTATGATGGTGAGATAAAACTTTATCAATTGCATCCTAATACAACCCGTTCTGATATCTTTTTACAGATGCGGAATTTGGACGAAAAAGATCTAGAAGCTGTTGCTGGATATATTTTGATTCAACCTGAACTTCGTGGCAAAAGTTGGGGCGGCGGAAAAGTTTATTTGTAAATTGCCATTACAATTTTAAATTTATAATTTCTGGGGAATTTAGTCTTTATTTGGCTAGGTTCCTTTTTCTTTTAGGTAGTATATAGATTAGAATGATTTCACTTTAAAACCACCAAGGATCGGGAAAAGATTGGGTTTTAATCAAAAAAGCCTGCTTCCGCATAAATCTTTTCAGCGCAGCCGCACCCATTCGCGAACCACCCATCCCCGAAAATTTGAAAGCATTTTTCTCCGCTTCATGAATAAAGGCCGTTAAGCCAGCATCATTGATACTAATTGCCCCCGCATCAATGCCTTTTGCTAAAGATATGGCTTCATCTTCTGAGGCAGCATACACCGCTGCACTTAGACCATAGCTCGTATCATTCGCTAATTCCACAGCTTCTTCTGGGCTAGTAAAAGACATGATTGGCATAATCGGGGCAAAAGTTTCTTCGCTCATAATTTTCATGGCATGATTAACCTGAGTCAGCACTGTGGGAGGGCACCATAAACCATCAGCTAATTCTTCTATGGCACCACCACAATGAATCTTGGCTCCTTTTGCGATCGCATCTTCCAGATGTTCGGTAATAATTTTCGCCTGTAATGGAGCAATAATCGGCCCAATTTCCCCTTCTTTAACTAAAGGATAATTAAGGCTCAGATTTTTCGCTTTAGTTACTAATTGCTCGACAAAATTGTCAAAAATAGATTCAGCCACATAAATGCGCTCAATAGAAAGACAAGACTGCCCCGCATTCACCACCGAACCCCATAAAATAGCTGAGGTTGCCAAATCGATATCCGCTGAAGCTAAAACAATTGCGGGATCTTTGCCGCCCAATTCTAAAAACGCAGGAATAAATCTCTCTGCCGCTGCTGCTGCCACTTTTTTGCCAGTCGCAACACTACCAGTAAAACAAACCAAATCGACTTCTGAGATTAAATCAGCTCCTGTTTGTCCTGCACCTTCAATGTAGAGCAAAACATCTTTTAGATTGGTCACAGTATTAATAGTTTTCCTTAACGGGGTGATAAAACGTGGTGCGATTTCACTAGGCTTCGCGATCGCGGCACAACCAGCTAATAAGGCAGGAATCGTATCAATAGTCGAAAGTAACAAGGGAAAATTCCAGGGGCTAATCACTCCTACTAACTGATAGGGAACCAATTGCTGTTGTAGGGCAATAAAACTGATTGCTGTAGTTTTATCAGGCTCTGGGGAGAACAATTCTGGAGCGAGACGACACCAGCGATCTATGCCCGAAAGTACCGAATCAAACTCAATTAGAGTTTCTGAATATCGACCAGTATCTTGGATTAAAGATTCGATCAACTCATCCTTATGATCTATCAGAGCTTGTTTCCAATCTTGTAAAGCTTGAATTCTGCCTTCTATACCTAACTTTTGCCAAGAAGATTGAGCTTCTCGTACGCGATCGCATTCTGTCTTCAATTCCGAAGTTGTTGGCGGATTAATCTCATAATCAATTTTGCCCGATCGCGGATTCCGAACCTGAATCTGGTTATTCATGTCAATCTTGAGTTCTCACAGTGATAATAGTGCCATTAAAATCATAGGTTCTTCCTTCTAAGCGAATGGGAGTACCAATTTTTATTTTCTTCGCACCTTCTAAAACAACTCCATCATCTGTCACTTGTGCTTTGCCGCTTAAAGTCATGATCATATCTTTGATCAAAACTACTTCGGGACGAGGATCAGGTAAAGCTTTGACTGTGCCATCAGGCTGAGGTACGGGAGTTGTTCTTGGTAAAGGTTGAGTTGATAAGATTTCTACTTCCCCTGCGGGTTGATTGCGAATCACAATACTTACTTGGTTGTTATCTTGAAATTCTTGTAACAGACCATCGAAATCGCCAACTCTTAAACCCCGAACCATCACCTCAACTTGCACAGGTTGTAACTGACTTTGGGCAATGCCTTTATTGACTGGTGCTCCTGGAGAGAAAAAGATTGCCGCGATCGCGATTAAAATAACCCCTGCAGCACCGAGATCTAAAATGCTGATTTTCCCGAATAATCTTCCCTGAGCATCGATAATCTTCATAATGCGATCGTCCTAGCAATAACTTCTATCAGTAAACAAACCAAAGATAACAAAAACAGAATGAAGATCTGGCAATTCCAATTCTTAACTCTGTAGCAGCAATAATTCACGCTATTATAGGTCAGGTTATTAGGACTTCAAATCTAGCATGAGTTTACAATTACGAATTTACGTTCCCGAACATCCCCTAATTAAACATTGGCTAGCTGTGGCTCGCGATGCTAATACCCCGACCGTATTATTTAAATCTGCAATGTCGGAATTGGGACGCTGGTTAACCTATGAAGCAACTAGTAATTGGCTTCCCACAATAGACACTCAAGTCCAAACTCCCCTGACAACCTGCGATGCTACTTTTGTTAATCCCGAAGTTCCTGTGGGAGTTGTTCCCATATTGCGCGCTGGCTTAGCCTTACTCGATGGAGCGCAAAGTGTTTTACCTGTTGCTTCTGTCTATCATTTGGGTTTGTCTCGTGACGAGTCTACTCTAGAACCCAGTTGCTATCTCAATAAATTACCAGAAAGATTTCCACCTCAAAGTAAAATCATCATTCTCGAACCTATGTTAGCTACAGGTGGTTCTATTATGATGGCCATGAAAGAAATTACCAGTCGCGGCGTCGACCCTGGAGAAATTCGGATTGTTTCTGTAGTTGCAGCCCCTCCAGCTTTGAGACAACTCAGCGAAACTTATGCCGATCTCCAGATTTATTCGGCTATCATTGATGAAGGGCTAAATAGTAAAGGATATATTGTTCCTGGGTTAGGGGATGCAGGAGATCGCGCTTTTGGGACTTAGAAGTTTCAATTTTAACTATAAATAATCAGAAAAATTACAAGCAATCAAAGAGGCATTTATAGATGAGTCAGAAGGATGGTTTTGGTAGTGGTTTTGTTGTTGGCAGTATTCTTGGTGGGTTAGTAGGCGGTTTACTCGGAGCATTACTCGCTAATCCTCGTGACCAGCAAAACGATGAAGAGCAAAATAAGCCGCTCTCAGAAGGTGGACAAGCTGTAAAATTCCCCACGGAAGAAACGATCGAAGTTGCTCGTCATCGCCTAGAAGATAAAATTGCTCAACTTAATTTAGCTATCGACGATGTTCGTCAACAATTAGAAACTGTTAACGGCAACTCTTCCGAGTCAGAATAATTAAATTATCTAGACTCGGTTATTTCTTGTTGGCTTAATTAATTTCCTATTCTTGCTGAATCATTATTTGCCTAGATTGAGGTGAGGTTTCGGCATTGCTTCTAGATGGCGAATAGTAAGAAATCATGAGTAAAGGTAGTGTGATTGTCGAAACAGCAATTACAGTCCCTAAGATGTCGGCCCACCTATGAGGAGGAGAATCTACTTCTTTACCAGAAAGCTGGCTAAGTTCCATATATGGAGAAAATTGAATTCGGTATATGCTACAAGAGTATTAGTTTTTCCTAATATTCTCTTAATGATAATTCTAACTATATTCTGAAATAAAAATGGTATTCTGGGTCACGATAATCTTAAATTTTCCTTAAGAGAATCTATATTAGAACTATACTTAAAATTAAATGCCAGAAGAATCGCCGCCCAGTTTCCATCATATTTCTGTACTAGGTAGAGAAATTATTGTAGGACTAAACATTATACCTCAAGGACATTATTTGGATGCGACAGCAGGTGGTGGAGGGCATAGCGAGTTAATTCTCAGCTCTGGCTTGGGAGTAAAAGTTACAGCGATAGATCGAGATCCAGTTGCGATCGCAGCAACCAGTACCCGACTAGCAGAATATATTCCTGATCGTCTTCAGTTTTGGCAAGGAAATTTTGCCGATTATCAACCCAATAATTTTCTATTCGATGGTATTATCGCCGATTTGGGAGTGAGTTCGCCCCAATTTGATACTCCAGAAAGAGGATTTAGTTTTCGTCATGCGGCACCACTGGATATGAGAATGGATGGCAATCAGTCTCTTACCGCAGCTGATATTATCAATTACGAAAAAGAAGTAACTCTGGCCGATATTTTTTATAAATATGGAGAAGAAAGATTTTCCCGTCGTATTGCCAAAAATATTGTGCAAAAACGTCCCTTTAAGACCACTACAGATCTAGCAGAAGTAATTGCGCGATCGGTTCCTGCTAAATATCGTTACGGGAAAATCAACCCTGCCACTAGAGTATTCCAAGCCTTACGCATTGCGGTTAATCAGGAATTAGAATCCTTGGAAACCTTGATCGCTAAAGCTCCTTTATGGCTCAAGCCGGGAGGCATTATCGGGATTATTAGCTTTCATAGTTTAGAAGATCGCATCGTCAAACATGGATTTCGTAACCATGAATTATTAGAGGTTATTACCAAAAAACCGATTTATCCCCAAGAAGATGAGCAAAGGAATAATGCTCGTTCTCGTTCGGCAAAACTAAGATTTGCTAGGAGAATTGCTGATTGCTAATTGCTAATTGCTAATTGCTAATTGACAAGCGACCCCGCTTCGCCGACACGTCTCTTCTATACTTGTGCTTCAAAAGCAACTCCTTCATCAATAAAATTGGGAAAGTTGTTCCGAATACCAGTGGCTTCTTCTCCTGCGGCATAAAGATAGGTTCCGAGGACATTAGAATTTTGGAAGCGGGAGAAAGCAGTTTCTTCATTGGCTCCAGCTCCATGAACATAAAAAGCAATTCCTTCTTCGTTAAAGCTGCTAGAAAAATTGGGATCGGCATTAATGCCATTGCGTTCTTCTTCCCCGACAAATAAGTAGGTTCCTGGCAATTGATTGCTTTGGAAACGGTAAAAGGGAATTAACTCGTCATCGGGTTGAATAGCAGCATTAAAGGCCACACCCTCTTCGATAAAGCCAGGAAGATTATTACGAATATTTTGGGCTTCGGCACCAGATGCGTAAAGATAAGTACCTGGGACATTGGAATTTTGGAAACGGAAAAACGGAGTATCTAGCAATGAGCCATTACCATTGCCCCCAGATTCGCTAACTGTAATGGAAAAGGTGTCATCTACAAAATCACCTGTCAAGTCTGTAGCTCGAATAGTAATCTCTGCTGATCCTAGTTGCTCAGGTAAATAATCTAAAACAAGCTGGTTATCGTTGATGATGGGATTGACTAAATCGGGATTGGAGTTATCTAATACGCTAAATGTTAGTTCAGGTTCTTGGTCAACAGTGATGTTGTTGTAGCGAACAAAGTTTTCATCTCCTGTTAATACAGGATTGTCTGGATTATCAAAAACCAGAGGTAAATCTGTGAAGGCACCCTGCCCAAAAACGTTGGTGCCATTAAATAGGGGAATAGCCGCGATCTCATCTATATTAGCCAGACCACTATCACCTAAAACTTCGCCGAAAACTGTAAATCCGCCATTTTGATTATCAAGGTTTGCCGAATTATCATCTAGATTGAAAAACCATTGATTGGTAGCACTATCAGGATCGCCACCAAGTTTGGCCATCGCGATCGTGCCACGAAGATTAGATCGTTCTGAACTAAATTCATTAACTACTGGAGCATCGCTGGGAATTACGCCCACAGCATTTGCTGGATTATCTAAAGAATCGGCTAATCCATTAACCGTAAAACCCCCTCCTTGGACAATAAAACCAGGAACAGAGCGATGAATAATCGAGTTGACATAATCACCATCTTCGACGTAGTTGAGAAAATTTTGAACAGTTAGAGGTGCACCTTGCCCCGCTTGATCGAAGAGTACAACATTAGTAATGCTACCGCCTAAATCAAAACGAGCTACAAGTCCTGTAGTGAAGGGATCGTCAAAGTGATTAGAGAGATTAACTGTTGTATCGACAGCATTTACCGCAGCATCGATATCATTAATCGGACTGATAACAGAAGGATTCATTTTAAAGATCTATATAATCGGTATTGATTTCCGCTAGATCTTACTCTCCAAAAGGCTGAACGAACAGAAGCTATTTTAAGCTCCAAGTCATATTACAATCAATAAAATAGATGTTCAAATTCTTGTCTTAAAGCCTCAACATTCGCGACTCTAGCAATAATCAAATTATCATTCTGGGAATTTTCCAACTCTTGTTGACACTGCCTAACTGTATTTTCATTACTCAGCCAAAAATTAATCATAGTGTCTATCACTTCATCCCAATTCCATTGTGGTTTATGAGGAATCATCTGGGTTGACTCAATGAACGCATCCAATGTGCAATGATAGCTTCCGAGATAAGCTTTGCTTCGTTGAGGATCGTTTTCTAGCTCTTGTTGGTAGTTGAAAAAAGTTAGAACAGGGGTAACACCGATAAGCTCAAAATTATAGGACATGATTTTTTCTCAGCAATCAAAATCTCTATCTAAATCTTATTAATTACTATTCCCAGAAGTTTGAAAAATTTATCAGGTATTGAGTGTAATGCGATCGCTAAATAATGACAAATAGCGATCGCATCCCCATTTTTCAATTCTTACTGATAGTCGATCACAGAAATTATGACAAGTAAAAATTCCCCCTAATTCCCTACTTATTACTTATTACTTATTACTCATTACTCATTACTTCCGCGTAGCGGCACTAGCTAGGAGACAAGCCTTTTTCAGCTAACCATTGGGGATTATATAATTTTGATTGATATCTTCCTCCACCATCACAGAGAACTGTCACAATAGTATGACCTGGACCCATTTGTTTTGCCAAAGCGACGGCTGCACCAACATTAATCCCAACTGATCCGCCCATAAACAAACCATCTTTAAGAAGCAACTGATAAACAACTCTAATACATTCTGGATCGTCAATTTGAATTGCATCATCCAAAGGCACATCTTGCATATTGGCGGTAATGCGACTGTTGCCAATACCTTCGGTGATCGATTTCCCTTCGGGCTTGATTTCTCCTTTTTTGACATAACTATATAAACCACTGCCCATAGGATCTGCAACTACACATTTAATATCAGGATTTTTTTCCTTAAGATATAGGGCAACCCCCGCATAAGTTCCTCCCGTTCCAGTTGCAGTTGTCCAAGCATCTATTTTCCCCTCAGTTTGTCGCCAGATCTCGGCTCCTGTCGTTTCGTAATGGGCCAAACGATTAGCTAGATTATCAAATTGATTTGCCCAAATAGCATTATCCATTTCCTGAGCTAAACGACCTGATATTTTGACATAGTTTTCCGGATTTTTGTAGGGAACTGCTGGCACAGTGCGAACTTCGGCACCCAATGTTCTGAGAGTATCTATTTTTTCTTGGGATTGAGTTTCTGGGATAACAATCAGACATTTATAGCCTTTAGCATTGCAAATATGAGCTAACCCGATTCCTGTATTACCAGCTGTTCCTTCGACTACTGTACCGCCTGGGGTTAGCAGACCTTTCTTTTCAGCATCTTCAATAATATATAAGGCTGCGCGATCTTTAACCGAACCTCCTGGGTTAAGAAATTCAGCTTTGCCTAAGATTTCACATCCTGTCTCATCACTAAAACTTTTGAGGCGAATTAGAGGAGTATTGCCAATTGTCTCTACAAAACCGTTTGTAATATCCATTAAAAATAGAAAATATCTTGTTTCTTTCTTAGATTACCGAAAAACGGAGCAGCTCAGCCAGAGAATTAGATAATTATGGAAAGATAAACATCCTGACGAATATCGCGATCCGTAAGAAACGAGCCTCTCGTCAAAAGTCTTTTAAAGTCAAGATTTCAAGATTAACAATTACTTAACTATATATTGCTACTTATATTTTTCTGAGCTATAAACAACTAGGCACTATCTCTAGATTTGTATTTGCTATGCTCAAGTATAATCTGCGACGAATCAGAAGAGTTTTTAGATTAAAATCCTCAAAAAATTCTAATAATATCCATATCAATAAAACTAAATTAGTTAATAAGAATGTTGAAGAAAAATCCACCAAGATTATTAATCTAGTGGGGTATGTCATTTTACTATTAACCTTATTAGATTATGCATTTCTTTTGTTCCCTAGTAATTTCTTTGAACCTAGTTGGATCTATAACATAGCTGGTCATTTAGTCGAGAATGTCTGGGCTTTTCTTTTAGGATTTTTATTGATTTTTTATCGTCGTAATCAAGAATTAATTAGGCCAAGAGAATTTACTTTTCTATCTTTTATTTCCTGGGTTACTCTTGCCATTGGAATTATTTATTTTTTAATCACTCCCTTGATTATTGGTAATGCTTTCCGTATCAATCGTAGTCAACAAGCTCAAGCTAAAATTCAAATCGAACAACAAAAAAATCAAGTTGAGCAGTATAGTAAACAATTAAATAGAGTCAGTTCAGAACAACTAAATAATTTATTTCAAAACTACCAACAACAGAATCCAAATCAAGAAATTACTTCTGTCCAAAAACTCAAAGATAATTTACTGATAGAAGTTAAGCAAAAACAAGAAATAGCCAGTAATAAACTACAGACTAAAGCTAGAAAGCAAAAACTAAATTTGTTAAAGACTACTATTAAATTATCAATTGGAGCAATTATTTCTAGTATATCTTTTCTTTTAATTTGGAAATATACCAAATGGACTAGATCAAGATCTTAATTATATAATTATTTCTAGGAAATGATAGAACAACAAAATAGAGTTAATGATCATCGTTTTTGGCTATTAAGCATTGCTGGATTGTTAATAGCTTTCAATTGGTGTTTAGTTGAATATAATTCAGTTTATTTAATTTATTGGTTAGCAGCATTTTTTGTAACTTGGCAGAGAAGAAATGATCTTAATTTTGATAGTGATATTTTTTCGACAATTATTGGTTTAATTTTGATTATTTGGTTGTTATTTAGAGGAGTGATAACAGATAGCCATTCTGATGTTATTTCTCGTATGTATCCTTTATTGTCTGCAATTGGTATTTTTTTTATATCGACTAAAACACAGAGAATTATCCAGTATTGGCGAGAGATCTTGATTGTGGGCCTAACTGGAATTCCTTGGGAACATCTTTTTGCGATGCTATCTGTGACGACAAGAATGTCTATTCTCGATGCTAGGATTGCTAGGATTTTACTTTGGTATGTGGGATTTGATGTTTATCAACAAGATAATCTAGTGATATTACCTACTGGTTCGATACAAATTGCTGGAGCTTGTTCAAGCTTTAATTTATTAGGCTTATTATGGCAATCTTGCTTGGTAGTTTGTTTATGCTTTGCTTTGAAAAAAAATCAAAAAATATTTCTTTGGTTATGGGCAACTGTGATCGCATTAGGAGTCAATAGCATACGTCTTTGTTTGATGGCTTTGTTGATTGCCAATGATCATCAAGAAGCTTTTCATTATTGGCATGGTAGTGCCGGAGCAGAAATTTTTACGACGATCGCGATTTTATTATTAGCTTTAGTTTATTGGTTATTAGTAGAAAATAAAACAAAATTTTTAAGCAATACATGAATCTCTTAGATTGGCAAAAATCGAGACTTATAATTTTACGCTACTGTAGTTTGACAATTTTAGTAGCCTTAGTTTTTCTTTTCACGAAATCTGATA
>JBCCYD010000081.1:0-17460 GCA_039190385.1 Cyanobacteria bacterium P01_F01_bin.143
CATTGAAACAGGTATACGTTACAAAAAGTTTAGAAAAGCACTAGAAAAAGACATAACTACAACAGTTGATGAAATAGCTGTTGATAGCTTAACTGGCTCCAAAAAATTTGGCACTTTAGTTGGCGACAAAGTCTTTGAAAAGAACTCTAAGATACAAGCTACTAGAGCTAACCTAAAAGCATTAGGGATGATCAAGAAAAAAGATTTGGATGAGCTTGATGGCTTGATCGTCATGAATTCTTTAATGAATGTTGATTCAGTTAGCTGGAACTACAACTTTTTAGAAGAACCCCAAGAAAACGAATTAGATTTCCTCAGTGTTGCCCTACATGAAATGGGCCATAATTTGGGCTTTGTCAGTGGTGTCGATATTCAAAGTTGGAATGAGGAGAGCATAAACTTTGACGGAAAGAAACTTGATCATAGCTCAACTATGGATTTGTTTCGCTATTCTCTTGAAAGTTCTGAGCTGAATATAAATGATCTTACTTTTGGCAGGGCTGCTTATTTTTCCATTGATGGAACTTTGGAAAATGCTAAAGCTCTGTCCACAGGAGCAGATTACCAGGCTAGCCATTTTACAAATGGAGATCAAAACACCGGCTTGGGGATAATGAATCCTACTATTGGCTTAGGAGAAAGATGGGAAATCTCCGAACATGATCTTACAGTCTTTGATACTATTGGCTGGGATGTAGACTATACAGCAGAAATAGATTTAGAAGCTTTATTTGACAATGCTGAGACGTCTGTCAATGATGCTGTAATAGTAGAGCGCAATGCTGAAATTGACGAAATTCTCCTTGCCGAACCATATAATTGGGCTTGGAGAAGTAGTGGTTCTTCTAGTAGTGGTTGGTGGCAAACTGGCTATTGGTCAACTTATGAGTCAACTGAGTCAACAACTGAGGAAGTAGTCTTAATTCACGATTCATCAGAAGATAGTAACTTGAATAGCTCTTGGTGGAATGATAGCTCTTGGGGTGAGCATCCATGGTGGCATTCTAACGACTTAGACAATAATGACTCCTTATTATCTAGTTCTAACGACCTTGATGATTATGATAGCGACTTATTATAGAACTAATTCATTCTGATGATGATTAAACATGATTTCCCGGTGGTCTAGATTTTGATTTGTCCAACGATGATTGGCTAGAAAAAAACATGATTAGCGTAGAGATATACAGCCTAATGTATCTTTGCGCTTTTTTTTGTGGCTTTATATTATAGATGAAATTTTTCGTAAGTTTGTTCTTTAATCTCCTTTTTTGGGAAATCTGGGAATAGTTTCCAAGCAAAATAGCTTCTTGGACAAAATTTTGAGCAAATGATTATTGATCTGTTGTCTATCTCATAATTCGTAAAGTATCAATGAATGACCAAAGATTGAATTCAGCCAATTTGCTGGGCATAAAATCAAACATAGGCAATAAATTATGTTTAGCGACGGTTTCCTATTTACTATTGAGCCTAGGTGCCAACGCTTCAGCACAGGTTATTCCAGACAATAGTTTGCCGAGTAGTTCTTTGGTTAATCAAGATGGTGATCTTATTGAGATTTTGCAAGGAACAACGGTAGAGGACAATATTTTCCATAGCTTTGAGCAATTTTCTATAATTCAAGGCGAAACAGCTTGGTTTCAAAATGCAACTACCATCGACAATATTTTTACTCGCGTTACAGGAGATTCAGGTTCTTTTATTGATGGTTTAATTCGTGCTAATGGAACAGCTAATTTATTTTTCCTCAATCCTAATGGGATTATTTTTGGGGCTAATTCTCAATTAGATATTGGAGGTTCTTTTGTTGGTACAACGGCAGACAGTTTCAGGTTTAGTAATGGTAGTGAATTTAGTGCGATAGATCCTCAATTACCACCTCTTTTGACTGTAAATATTGCTCCTGGTTTGCAATATGGCACAGGTAACGGAGAAATTGTGGTTCAAGGCCAAGGAAACTTATTAGCATTTACTCCCAATTTATTTGTAGATCGTAGTTTTCGACCTAATGGACTTGAGGTCGATACGGGGAAAACCTTAGCTTTAGTCGGTAATAACATTTTTGTTGAAGGTGGAAACTTAACAGCAGAATCAGGAAATATTGAGTTGGGAAGTGTCGGTGACAATAGTTTCGTTCAACTGAGTAACACTGATATAGGTTTGAGCTCGGACTATACAGAAGTTAGTAATTTTCAAGATATTATTCTTTCTCAAGCAGCATCTTTAGATGTAAGTGGCAATAATGGTGGAGATGTTCAACTTCAAGGAAAAGAGGTAATTATTACCGATGGTTCGGCTATTTTGGCTGATACTTTTGGCGATCGCGATGGGGGAATAGTTCAGGTTAATGCGTCAGAACTCCTGGTAGTAGCGGGGACAGCAGAAAATTCACCTTTTATTAGTCGTTTGTCTACTGATGTTCTGCCAGGAGCGATCGGCAATGGCGGAGATATTGAGCTTAATACTGGTAACTTAATTATTACGGGTGGTGCCCAGGTACTGAGTAGTAGCTACAGCAGTGGTAATACAGGAAATATTAAAGTGGCAGCAGAGAATGTAGAATTGGCTAGTGGTTCTCGTTTTGCTTCTTCTAGTGGTTTATTTACTTTGGTTTTTGGTTCAGGGAATGGAGGAGATCTTGACATTGCAGCGAATAGTATTTCTGTTCTTGATGGTGCACAAGCAGCAGCCCTTACTTTTGGTAATGGACAAGGTGGAAATCTTAATGTTAATGCTAATTCTATAGATGTTGTGGGAACTTCTCCCAACGGGATTTCTAGTAGCTTGGCTACCAATAGTCAAGGAGTCGGGAATGGCGGACAATTAGAGATTAACAGTGAATCTTTATTTGTAGCGAATGGTGGATCAGTAGAATCTTCTGTGTTTCGTTCAGGAAATGGGGGTGACTTAATAGTTAATGTCAAAAAAGTAGAATTATTTAGTGGTGCTCCAGGAGTAGGTCCTAGTGGTTTATTTGCCAATGTTGAACGAGAAGCAACGGGTAGTGGGGGAAACTTAACTATTGCCGCTGAATCTTTATCGATTACGGATGGGGCTCAAGCCACAGTTACGACTTTTGGAAGTGGAAGTGCTGGAGTACTAAATATTAATGCTGATGAAATTGAGTTAATTGGAACTTCACCAACAGGTTTTGGTAGCGGTGTATTTTCTAACATAGAAGAATTAGCTACCGGTAATGGTGGTGCGATTAATATCGAAGCAGAGCAATTAATCATTAGTGATGGAGCAGAAATTGCCTCAACAAATAATAGTTTAGATATTTCTAGTTTGGGAGGTTCTATCAAACTTAAGGTAGATGAAATTGAATTAGTTGGTGGTTCTGTGGACGCAGCTAGTGGTTTGTTTACCACTGTACAATCTCAGGCATTAGGAACTGGCGGTAATTTGACAATTGATACTGATAGTTTAACGGTAAAAGATGGAGCACAAATCGCTGTTAGTACTAGAGGTTTAGGTAATGGTGGGGAATTAGATATTCAAGCAAAAACAATTGAAATAATTGGAACTTCGGAATTTGGAGCTAGTGGAATTTTAGGAAATGCTGTTGAAGGGAATGGAAATGGCGGCAATATTACAGTTACGAGCAATGATTTAAAAATTCGCGATGGGGCAACTATTAATGTTAGTAATTTCTTGAGTAGTGATTTTGATAACCCAGGAACTGGCAAAGCAGGAAGTATTAGTATAAATTCTCAAAATATTGAGATAGATGGATTAGATTCCAATATCACGGCTGCAACGTTTGACGGTGGTGGTGGAAATATTGTACTCAGTAGCGATACTATTACTACTAAAAATGGAGCTCAAGTGACAGCAGAAACTTCAGGAGTAGGCAATGGAGGGAGTATCACTATATCTGCGAATGAATTTAATATAACGAATCAAGCTCAAGTTTCTGTTAATAGTACGGGAGAAGGGAAAGCTGGTGATATCGCGATCGCATCTGAAAATATCACACTTGATGAAGGTCAAATCACGGCCACTTCCAAACTTACAGGGGGAGGAGATATCACCCTGGAAGCAGATTTTACTGATCTTGATAATAATAGTCTAATCAGTACTAGTGTTACTGATAGTACTGGTGGAGGAGGTGATCTGAGGATCGATAGTGACTATATTATCGCCAATCATGACAGCGATCTTGAAGCCAATGCTATTTTAGGGTCAGGAGGAAATATTTATATCACCACTAACGCTATTTTCTTCTCTGCTAATAGTGAAGCGACCGCTAGCTCAAAATTTGGAGTAGATGGGGTAGTGGAAATCAATAATCCCAATGCGGATGAACAGATTGGGGTTGTTCCTCTAAAATTTGAACTTGCTGAGCGTACTGAGATAATCCCTTCTTTTTGTTCTACAGACTCAACTAACACTATGGTTGTTTCGGGAAAAGGAGGTTTAAGCGATAATCCTGGTCAAACTTTGCGAGGTCAGTCTGTTTGGGAAGATTTACGCGATTTTGATCTTGCGAGTAATGATAATAACGCGATCGCTCCCACTACCAACTCAGAACATAACGGTAATGCGGACATTATTGTTGAAGCAAATAACTGGCGAGTTAATGATCAAGGGAAAGTAGAATTGGTTAGTCAGTCTAAGGAAACATTTAATCTCTGCAAAAAGTATTAAAATATTTCATGAATTAGGAATTAATAAAATCAATTTCAGAATAAATCATGAGAATTGAAGGATTACTCGAAGAAAAGCGAGAACAAATTATTGCCATTGCAGCAAAACATGGAGCTAATAATGTGAGAGTCTTTGGCTCAGTTGCACGGGGAGAAGCAGATGACAAAAGCGATATTGATTTATTAATTGATTATTGTAGTGAAAATCGAAGTCCTTGGTTTCCTGTAAGGTTAATTAGAGAACTGGAGGACTTATTGGGGCGCAAAGTCGATATTGTGACAGAACAGGGACTTAAAGAGAGAATTAGAGAGCGAGTGCTTCAAGAAGCAATAACTTTATGAGAGATGATACCGAACGTTTACAGGATATATTAGAAGCAATTGAGCGTTTGGAAAAATATATTTCACAAGGAAAAACTATTTTCGAAGATCAGGAATTAGTGCAAACCTGGGTTATCTACCATTTACAAATCATTGGAGAAGCGGCTAGATCCATATCCCAAGAATTCAAGGTCAGGTATCCCGAAATTCCTTGGAGAGATGCTAGTGAATTAAGAAATGTCATTGTCCATGAATATTTTCGTGTCAATTTAGATATCATTTGGGATATTGTTCAAAATGATATTCCTCCTCTAAAACGACAAATTAAATCTATTTTTCGGGACATAAAATCAAGCAATATCTGAATATTTTTCCATATTCTATACTCATTCTTCTCATGATAAATAGCGATCGCATCAGATCACAAGCTATAGCTATCGGTTTTCATAAAGTAGGGATCGTCTCTCTAGAAGATATTCCAGAAGATAATGCGATCGCAAACCTCAAAAATTGGTTAGCATTAGGTTATCACGCTGATATGGCCTGGATGACAAATCCCAAGCGTGAAGATATTCACCTCTGCATGAGCGATGCGCGATCGCTAATATCCCTAGCAGTTAATTACTATACTCCTCATCAACATGCGGATAATCCCGAAATTGCTAAAATATCTCGTTATGGTTGGGGTCGAGACTACCATAAAGTGATGGAGAAAAAGCTCAAAGCATTAAGTAATTGGCTACAGGAGCAAGACCCAAAGATTAAAACTCGCTATTATGCCGATACTGGCCCCGTTCAAGATAAAGTTTGGGCACAAAGAGCTGGTCTTGGTTGGATTGGCAAAAATGGTAATGTTATCACCAGGGACTATGGCAGTTGGGTATTTTTGGGAGAAATTTTAACCAATCTGGAATTAACGCCCGATCAACCCCATAGAGAACATTGTGGGAATTGTACTCGTTGTCTCGATGCTTGTCCGACTAATGCGATCGCGGAACCTTTTGTTGTGGATGCCAACCGCTGCATTGCCTATCATACAATCGAAAATCGTGATGCCGAATTACCAGCCGAAATTGCTAAAAACTTGTCAGGTTGGGTGGCTGGTTGCGACATTTGTCAAGATGTTTGTCCTTGGAATAAACGTTTTGCCCAAGAAACCGATATCGCAGACTTTCACCCCTATCCAAAAAATCTGCATCCTCAATTAACTGAATTAGCAACGATAGAAACGGCCGAATGGGATCAGCGCTTTCGAGCTTCCGCTTTACGAAGGATCAAACCATATATGTGGCAACGAAATGCCGAAGCAAATTTGAAGTATAACAAAGATCAATAATCAATTATAATTAATTGGTTGATCGCAAAATTAGTGCGCTGCGGGGATTCTTGACGAGAGGATGACAAAGAAAGTTATTGTTTTTGATTTTGATGGGACGATTGCCGATACCTATCAAGCCATTGTTGATATTACTAATGATTTATCTTCTGAGTTTGGCTATCAATCGATGAACGAAGAAGAACTTTTGTTACTGAAAAATCTTAGTTCCAAAGAAATAGTTAAACGTACAGAAATATCCTTGTTTAAAATTCCTTTTTTGGTCAAAAGAGTTCAAAAAGAATTAGGACATCAAATCGCTGATTTGTCTCCCATTCAAGGTATACAAGCAGTGTTATTAGAATTAAAACAGAGAGATTATATTCTAGGAATTATTACTTCTAATACGAAAGAAAATGTGGTTGCTTTTTTGGCCAAGAATAATCTAGAATACCTTTTCGATTTTATTTACTCAGGAACTAATATTTTTGGCAAACATCGCGTCATCAATCAACTTGTCAGAAAACGCAAACTAAACAAAACCGATGTTATTTATGTGGGAGATGAAACTAGAGATATTCGTTCTGCTAGAAAAAGTGGTATTGGCATAATTGCTGTGGGCTGGGGTTTCAATTCTCAAGAGATTTTGGCAGAACATCAGCCAGACTTTTTGGCTGTTAAACCAACTGAATTATTAGAAGTTATTGCGTCTTAAATAGTGAATAATCAGTTAAAATTTCCCTTATCCTTAACAGCTGAAGAATATTTAGTTCATGAAAACTGGATGGCTGAGGCGATCGCATTAGCCCAGCAGGCAGGTGAAGCAGGCGATGTACCTGTCGGAGCAATTATCGTAGACTCCCAAGGTAACGCGATTGCCAAAGCTAATAATTGCAAGCAGAGAAATCAAGACCCCACTGCCCATGCCGAAATTATTGCTTTACGCTCAGCAAGTCAGACTCGAAAAAATTGGCATCTGAATGATTGCACTCTTTATGTGACATTAGAACCTTGTCCTATGTGTGCCGGCGCGATCGTTCAAAGCAGACTTGGCCTACTCGTTTATGGCGTTGATGATCCTAAAACAGGAGCTATTCGCACAGTAATGAATATTCCCGATAGCGCGGCTTCTAATCATCATTTATCAGTCTTAGCTGGAGTCGCCGAAACTGAATGTCGACACCTTCTCCAATCTTGGTTTACACAAAAAAGAAAATCGGCAACTGATAACTGATAACTGATGACTGATAACTGTCAAGGTGTTTGCCAAATTCTTTGATGATAAGCGTCTGGTTGAGCATAAGGATCAGAGTTTCCATGATGGTGATGATGTCCATGACCATGATCATGATGGTGATGATGGCTATGTTCACCTGTATTTGTCGCCAGACGAAATTTACACATCTCACAATTCATCACAACCTGCCCTAACTGGGTTTCAATTTCCCGTTGGCGAATAACTTCGAGTAGTTGGGGCTGAATGCCCATTTCGGGTAAACAATTAAAAGTAATATCAGGATGAGATTCGGCTTGGCCAGCGGTAATATCAAAGATTTTATTCATCAAGACCCCGGTAAACAGGAAATAGGGTAAAACAATGATTCTTTGGGGATTGTAAAAATATGCTCGACGAAAACCTTCTTCTAAACGAGGATGGGTAATGCCAATAAAGCAAGTTTCCACTGTTTGGTAACCGCTACCTTCCCAGATGATTCTGGCTAATTTGGCTAGATCTCCATTGGCATCGGGATCACTAGAACCTCTCCCGACAAATAGTAAGACTGTGTCTTGGCGGGAAATATTGTGAGGGTTGTTTTCTGGAGAGTCTAATTGAGTCAAGCGATCGCGCCATAATTGAATTATTTTTGGTGTAATCCCAAAATGACGACCATAATGAAATTTTATTTGAGGATGATGTTTTCTTGCCCTGTCTAGCTCATTGGTGACATCGAATTTATTATGTCTAGCGGCAAAGAGCAGAATTGGTAAAGCGGAAATCTCCTTATATCCTTGTTGGACACATAAATCTACTCCTTTCTGGATGTTTGGCTCGGTTAACTCCAAGAAGCAGGGAATTACAGGACGAGAAGGATCTAATTGATGATATTGTTCGACAAAATCGATAAAAGTTTGACGACCTTGAGGATTTCTAGTGCCATGACCGATCGCCAATAAAGGACGTTGATGAATTAAGGGCGGTAATTTGAGAGTTTCTCTAGGAGATTTTGATTTAATCAGAGCCATTTATATTTTTAGTTATCTTCTTCTGGAAGACAAATTCTAAACCGAATTACTTCTGTAACGATGGTAATCAGGTAATATCTTAAGAACTCGCAGAAGAATAAGAAGTGATTGTTGCTAGTTTATTTTTGTCAGATTCTTTGTTAACCCAAGAGTATTTTTAGCTATAGAAATTGTTGCCACTTTTGTACGTTATTACGTACAATTAAGAATAATATAAATGTAAAATCAGAATATGCAAAACTCCACAATTATTTCAGTCACTGAGGCTCGGCAAAAGCTTTTTGGACTGGTCGATCAAGTAAATGAATCTCATGAACCTGTTACCATTACGGGTAAAAGGGGAAATGCCATCTTGGTTAGTGAAGAGGACTGGCGAGCAATTCAAGAAACTCTTTACTTAAAATCAATTCCTGGTGTCTGGAAGTCAATTGAAGAAGGGATAAACGAGTCAATCGAAGAATGCTCAGATGACCTTCCCTGGTAATTAAACTATGTCCTGGAGATTGAAATATTCTAAACAAGCCCAAAAAGACTCACTAAAGTTAGCATCAGCTGGGTTAAAAAGTAAAGCAGAAAAACTTCTCACAGTTTTAGCTAAAAATCCTTATGAATCACCACCGAACTTTGAGAAGCTCAAAGGAACTTCAAGCCCTGTCTACTCGCGTCGCATCAATATCCAACACAGACTTGTTTATCAAGTTTTGGAGGAAGAACATACTATCAAAGTTTTACGCATGTGGACGCATTATGGAGATTAATTTTCTTCATAACTAGCAGTAGAGATCAATACTAATCTCAACATTTACATTTTTTCCAGCAAAAAAAACAACTAGATCGCACTAATCCGAAGCTGATTTCATAGGTTGCTTAATAGCTTTGACGTACATTAGCCAAGTGAAAAATGCAATTCCGGCCAAAGTCCCTAGTAAATCATGACTAATATGAAATAGTGCGTTTTCAAGAATCCGAGGCTCATTAGGAAGAATACAAGAACCCTTGAAATCTAGCAAAAAGATAAATGCTAAATTAACTCCTACAGAAAGAACAGGAAAAAAGATAATTCGCCAGTCTTGCAAGAGTTTCCATCCGCGATAGGTAAGGACTGAAAAAACTAAGGTGAGTGCAACATAGATTGGTATTTTGTAATTATCATCAGCTTTATCCGCACCAACTGCATACAAAATCGACATGACCAGCAATATTACAGCAAACACAACATCAATAATTTTGGTTATTGTTGATGTCTCTTTAAGCAAGCCATCAGCCCAGAGGGCAAAAGCCGCAATCAAAAAGAAGTAGAACATAAAGTTCAACACAGTAAACTCATTGATGTAATACCATTCTTGAGTAACATGCCAACCAATTTCCGATGCGATCGCCACCATAATGAATGATAAACCTAACTGAGAGGCAAAGATAGCTCGTTGTGGAACTCCCAAATTACGCAATCCATCATAGAAAACTCGCATACATAGGGGAATCAAGACAAAAGTAAGTACATGAGTTGCAATGAGTCCATATTTCAACAAACCAGTAATCGATGCGGCCGGATTTGGCGGTTCTGGGCAAGTCGGAGTTGGCGGTAACCCTGGCAAAGAAGTCAGGACATAGGCAAACCCCCCAAAAGCAATCACAAAACATAAAGCTACAAAGAGTAACTCTTGTGAAAAGATTTTTTCCTCTGATTGAATTTGAATCTTAGTCATAGGATTGTTAAGTTAAATAAAACTTCAAATTTTTATGGTTAATTTTTTGAAAATTTATACTCTCTCCCAGAAACAGCCTCTACACTACTGATATTCGGATCTAATTCTTCTCCTATAATAAAAATGTAATTCCAAGCATCTTGATCTTGAAGCAGAGTACTACGTAGAAACAAGCCACTCCAGCGAGCTATGGTTTCGATGCTCATAGTTTGATCTAAAGTTTGTTCATTAGAATCAGGAATTACTCCGTAGGGTTTATTGACATCATTAATCCCAAAGTGATTGACCCCTGCTATGTTGACTAATGCTTTGGGTGGAGTCGCAATGTTATCAAAGGTATTCTCGACGTCAGATTGTGAAGCTCGACCATCGAGATCTCCATGTAAAAGAAGAACTCCAATACCATCATTATTAATCTCAACTAACTCCCCAGTCTGGAGATTGCGCAGGTTCGCTCCAAAAAAAGCTCCCGCCATCAACTCTGATGGACGCTTAAAAAAATCAACACAAATTTCGGGTAGACATAGATCGGCAATGGCAGACAAACCAGTAGCCCCACCTAAAGAATGTCCGAGTAAGCCTAATTTTTCTGTGTCGATTTTGCCGAGTAATGGAGATAAAGGTTCTGTGTTTTCACCTTCTAAAGCATCTAATACTATACTAAGCTGGGCTACTTCAGGAAAAAAGCCGCGCATAAGATCGCCATTTCTGGGATTTGTCGTAATTCGCCAATGGTTAGGTACTGCAACGACAAAACCATACTGAGCTACTTGACTAGCATACTGGAAATAAAAAGATTTATTAACGTCTGTCCCTTGTAAAAGCAAGACAACTGGTAGATTACTGGCTGGGTTAGAATTACTTAAAACAGGGTAATAGACATCTACTTCATCACAATTTTCCTCAATTACCATACTGTATCTAGCAAAATCACTGTATGGAGGAGCTGGGGTCAACGCCACAGCAGGTGGAACTGCAAAAAGTAACAGGATAAAGGTTGCGACGATACTTATAATAGGAAATCTTTTTAAGCTCATTATATTCAACGCTTTATTAAAATCCCAAAAACATGCCTAAATCTTATACAGATTGACGAAACAAAGTAAAGTAATTCAAAAAGTAATATTAAGATGTTTAGTGATTAGTTACAGTGTGCTTTCTCTGTAATGTCAGCAAAGTTCTCGAAACTAAATATTCAAATGATAAATGTATTATTAGTAGATGATCAAAGTATTGTCCGGGAAGGATTGGCGAGTTTATTGGAAACTCAAAGCGATCTAAAAATAGTTGGTGAAGCAGAAAATGGCAAAATTGCAGTAGAGCGATCGCTGATACTCAAACCAGATGTTATCCTCATGGATATCCGAATGCCTGTTATGGATGGAGTCGCCGCAATTCGGACTCTGAGTAAACAAGCTCCAGGAATTAAAATCTTGGTCTTAACGACCTTTGACGACGATGAATATGTAACCCAAGCAATGGCGTCTGGAGCCAAAGGATATCTTCTCAAAGATACTCCATCCGCTGAACTTGCTCAAGCAATTCGTGCTGTAAATCAGGGTTATACTCAACTAGGCCCGGGATTATTTGAAAAAGCTCTGGCATCTAATTCTGAAATCTCTGCAACTATACCATCAGAATTAAGTGAACTTACCTCCAGAGAACAAGAGGTTTTACAGTTAATTGCCAAAGGTTATAACAACCGAGAAATTGCTGCAGAATTATATATTGCCGAACGAACAGTGAAAAATCATGTGAATAGTATTTTGCGTCGCCTTAACTTACGCGATCGCACTCAAGCTGCTATTTTAGCTAACAAGTATTTTTAAGGATTAGAATTATTTTAATTTTATGAGCGATCGCGTAATCTATCACATTACCTCTATATCAGAATGGGAGCTTGCCCAGTCAAAAGGAGAATATGAACCTCAAGCATTTGCCGCTGAAGGATTTATTCACTGTTCCCATGCTCATCAATTGGAGGCTGTGATGCAGAGATTTTTTCAGGGACAAAAGAATTTAGTTGTCTTAGAGATTAATACCGCTGTTTTGCTATGTGAGGTGATTGAGGAAAATCTTGAAGGTGGAACAGAACTATTTCCTCATGTTTACGGGAAATTGCCTTTAGATGCAGTAGTAAAAACTCATCCAATAGAAAACTGCTAGATATTAAGAGAATAACAATACTGATTATTGCCTTGTTGATTAAGTGATCTATTGAGAGTATTCAATAAATACTAATATTATGGCGAGGATATTGGATATAGTTAATATATTTATTAGATTAATCAAAAGAGATATATTTCCTTATTATCCCAATATGGTTAAAATCGTTAGTCGCAAATCTTTAGGCAAACAAGCTGTT
This sequence comes from Cyanobacteria bacterium P01_F01_bin.143, assembly GCA_039190385.1. GTDB lineage: Bacteria > Cyanobacteriota > Cyanobacteriia > Cyanobacteriales > Xenococcaceae > Xenococcus. Next base: position 12,604 of record JBCCYD010000081.1, read on the forward strand.
TACGATCTTGGAGTTGTCAAAGATCACAATTTCTTATTGGCAAATGGCACTGTGGCCTCTAACTGTTTTAACAAGTCACACTCTACGGCCTACGCCTATGTTACCTATCAGACTGCCTATCTAAAGGCTAACTATCCAACAGAATATATGACGGCGTTGCTGACGGCGAGTAGTGGCAATCAGGATAAAATCGATAAATATCGGGAAAATTGCCAAAGAATGGGGATTGATGTCCTTGCCCCAGACATTAATCGATCGCAGAATGATTTTGTTCCTTTTTCTGAGGAAAAACAAATTCTCTTTGGTTTATCGGCAGTTAAAAATCTCGGGCAAGCTGCGATCGAAAATATTTTGGCAGCGCGGGAGGAGGCAGGCGGAAAATTTGAGTCGGCCGCCGATTTTTGCGATCGCGTAGATCTGCGAGTAGTCAATAGTCGTGCTCTGGAAACTTTAGTTTATTCAGCTGCTTTTGATGGTCTTAATCCCAATCGAAGGCAATTAATCAACGATCTCGAATTACTGGTTCCTTGGGCACAAAAGAAAACTAAGGAAAGAGCTAGTGGTCAAATGAATTTGTTTGACATGATGAGCGGCGAAGCCAATGAGGAAAGCGAAGATAGTTTTCAAGAAGCACCCAGCGCCCCACCAGTAGAAGATTATCCCCTTCAAGAAAAACTCAAGTTAGAAAAAGAATATTTGGGATTTTATATTACCGATCATCCCCTCAAGGCGGCAACCCAAGCAGCACAAATTCTTTCTCCAATTAATCTCAATCAGCTCTCTGAACAAAATTCCCGTCAAAAAGTAAGTGCCGTGGTCATGCTAACGGCAGTTAAAAGAATTATCACCAAAAAAGGTACTCCAATGGCATTTCTTTCCCTGGAAGATATCACCACGGGAGATGTCGAAGGGACTGTCTTTCCTAGTACCTATGAAAAAATCGAAGCTTTATTGCAGGAAAATGCCCGCCTAATTATTTGGGGGAAAGTGCAAAAACGGGATGATAAATATCAGCTAATTATTGATGATGCTGAACCAATTGAAAAAGTCAAAATGTTGATGCTGGAAATTAGCCCTGAGCATATCTTAGATCCGTCTCGACAATATCATCTCAAAACAATTTTGCAAGAACAAGCAGGCGAGAAAAAGCAAGGCAAAATTCCTGTAGTTGCTATTATTCAACAAGGACAATATCGTCAATTTATTCGTTTAGGAGAACAATATTGGGTTCAAGACGAGACGATCGCGATTAATCGATTAACGCGATCTGGTTTTGCTGTCCGCACCGAGCCTCTAGTTTCCTTGTGATTTAAGATGGGTCACTAGAGCTTGCAAACCCAAAATATAACTATTCGCTCCAAAACCACTAATTTGCCCAATCGCGATCGGGGCAATATAAGAATGATGGCGGAATTCTTCGCGACGATAGATATTACTGAGATGAACTTCTACCGTAGGAATAGCAACTCCAGCAAGAGCATCTCGAATCGCCACACTCGTATGAGTATAGGCTCCCGCATTAATAATGATTCCTTGATGCTTCCCTTGGGCCTGATGAATTATGTCTACTAACTTGCCCTCATGGTTAGACTGCACAGATGACAGGCTTATCTGCAATTTTTGCGCTTCTTGTTGTAGATTTTCGTCTATCTGAGCCAGGGTGGTTGAGCCATAGGTCTGAGGTTCCCGAATTCCCAATAAATTGAGATTCGGGCCATGAATAGCTAAAACGCTTATCTGAGACAAAATTAAAAGTTATATCCGCTAACGATAGTTACGATATCTCCGATCATTAACAGGAATCGGGATTAGCTCTGGCTCAGTTTCCATTTCGGGCTCTGAGAGCACTTCAATAATTTTTCGTGCCAATTCTCGTAATTTTCCTAGCAGTTCTTCTAAATAGTCCATCAATTAGACGGCTCCTGTAAAATACTTTTACTATTTAATAAACATACAAACAATAAAAAAGACAATACGAACTAAATTACTTTAAGTTGGTGCTGTGCTTTAATTTTGAATGTACGACTAATTTATTACGGCGATCGCCTTAAACTTAGTTTTTAAAACTAACATCACTAAGTTAACACATGTTAAGTACAGATATCTAGTATATCCTCTCAAGCCTGAAATGAGACATAAGTATAAACTTTCAACCTTGTAGCCACAATACAAGGCCAAAAGAAGAATCTGTATTTTTCCTTAAAAATCTGGAGATTATTGCAGTACACAATTGAGCAGCAATATTTGCAAGAATGCGTTGCGGAAAAATGCTAAATTAATAAAAATTAATAATAGGCAAATAAACTTTACGATTCAAATCTCTAAATTCTTATCCTTCTCAAAAACCAGGATGAGATTAAAATACAAGATTACTATAGTATAATTATGAATCAAACAGAGATCATTAATAAAAAATCCTACTATATAGAAGAATGGAAACGGGGTTATGAATCCCAACCCAATGAATATGAATATGAAATAGACAATATAGAAGGAACAATTCCGGTCGAACTGAAAGGAACATTATTTCGCAATGGCCCTGGTCTACTAGATATTGCCAATACGCCCATACATCATCCTTTTGATGGTGACGGCATGATTAGCGATTTTTACTTTCGCAATGGCAAAGCCTATTTTAGGAATCGTTTTGTGGCAACCGAGGCCTATCTCCAGGAAAAAGCGGCAGGGAAAATATTATATCGAGGAGTCTTTGGAACACAAAAACCTGGTGGCTTAATTAACAATATTTTTGATCTCAGATTAAAAAATATTGCCAACACAAATGTCATCTACTGGGGAGATAAGTTGCTGGCATTATGGGAAGCAGCTGAACCTCATCGTTTAAATCCCCAGACTCTAGAAACCATCGGAATAGATTACTTAGACGGCATATTACAACCAGGAGAATCTTGTGCAGCACATCCTTGGGTAGATCCTGATTCTCTTTTGGATGGCGGGAAACCTTGTTTGGTCAATTTCTCTGTGACCCCAGGTCTTTCCAGTAAGATTACCGTATTTGAATTTGCTCCCGATGGGAAAATATTGCGCCGCCATTCTCATTCCATTCCGGGGTTTTCCTTTATCCATGATTTTGCAATCACTCCTCATTACTGTATATTCTTTCAAAATCCTGTTAACTTTAATCCTTTGCCGTTTGTATTTGGCTTAAAAGGTGCGGGAGAATGCGTTGAATTTCAACCGACAAAACCTACTCGTGTGGTCTTAATTCCTCGCGATCCGAACGATAAGCAGGTAAAAACCTTTATGGTAGATTCTGGTTTTGTTTTTCATCATGCTAATGCTTTTGAAACGGGTGATAAAGTTTGTATCGACTCGATCGCCTATGCTAGTTTGCCTCAAGTGGAACCAAATTCAGATTATAAAGAAGTTAATTTTGATAATTTAGATCCAGGAAAATTATGGCGGTTTACCCTGAATCGCAAGGATGGAACAGTAGAACGCCAACTATTAGAGAGTACTTGTTGCGAATTTCCTGTGGTTAATCCCGAAAAGGTAGGGAAAGATTACCATTATTTATTTATTGGTACGGCTCATCAAGATACGGGTCGGAATGCTCCTTTGCAAGCGATTATGAAACTAGACATGAGAACAGGGGAACGTCAATCACATTCTTTTGCACCTCATGGTTATGTCAGTGAACCAATTTTTGTGCCGAAACCTAATGCGAAAGCGGAGGATGAAGGTTGGATTTTAACTTTGGTTTACAACGGCAAAGAACATCGTTCGAGTTTAGCAATTTTAGATGGACAGAATATAGATGGTGAGCCTGTGGCTTTACTGCATTTGAAACATCATATTCCCTATGGGTTGCATGGTAGTTGGACAGATCAGGTGTTTTCATGATTTGTCTTATTCCGTGCGTTACGCTGTCGCTAACACAGGCTACAAGATATGCGATCGCGCTGTAAGATTTTTAGGCGATCGCAGTAATAATATTTGTGTTTTAAGTTTGTCATCTATATAGTCCAGTAGGATGTGTTAGGCGCTGGTTTTATTGAGATTAAAAAAATATTCTAATCTTTGCGCCGTAACGCATCTGTTTCATTTCGTGCGTTACGCTATCGCTAACACACACTACAAGATACGCGATCGCAATGTAATACCAAATTAAATTATGTTCACAACAGATCCCATTGGTAGGGACGAACGGCCGTTCGCCCCTACAGAAACAAATGTCGCATTCTGATTTTAAATTGGTATAAGATTTTTAGGCGATCGCGGTTATGTGATAGTCAACGGTTTTTCGATAGCAGTTCAATATTGATTGAGTGAGTCGCGGTCGCGGAGCGTGATCGTCTTGTCGTCGAGGGTTTGGCCGTCGACCGTTAGACAGTAGGGGGTGCCAGCCTCGTCTTGGCGGCGGTAGCGACGACCGACCGCGCCCTTCTCGTCGTAGAACGCGGGGAACTTCTTCTTGAGCGCCTTGTAGAGGTCGCGGGCGATCTCTGGCATGCCGTCCTTCTTCACCAGCGGGAAGACGGCCGCCTTGAGCGGCGCGACACGCGGGTGGAGCTTCATCACGACGCGCGTCTGCTCCTTGCCCTTGTCGTCGGGGGCGGTGTCCTCGTGATACGCCTCGCACAGCAGTGCGAGCGCGCCGCGGTCGGCGCCGGCGGAGGGCTCGATCACGTGGGGCGTGAACCGCTCGTTCGTGACGTCGTCGCGGTACGTGAGGTCGCGGCCAGAGCCCTTGTGGACCGGCTTGCCGTCCTCACCGAGTTGCACTTCGAGCGGGCAGCTGTTCGGGTCGAGCTGGCAACATCAACTTCGATCGCTGCATTGCGACACCAGACATGATGGGGCTCGTCGGTCGCCTCGGTAAGGTGCTTGGTCCGC
>JBCCYD010000082.1:0-17192 GCA_039190385.1 Cyanobacteria bacterium P01_F01_bin.143
CCTCCAGATTACGCCCTCAAAAAATGTCTGTGGACTGGATGCGACGGGGAGTATTGGTCACAATGCTCTAGTTGGCACAGTGTGAAGCAGAAAACTAGTGTCGTGAGGGACTAGAATCCTCGCCCTTGAGGCGAAGCTTATCCTAAAGGACTACCTTCGGGGCGTGCGGAGCGGTATCCTTTAGGAAATCCTTTAGGGTATCGGCAGCGGAGGGCGGGGAGTATGTCAAGAGATATGTATTGTTGTTTACTAGAACTATTTGATTAATTTGAGAAGGTCTCTATTGAGGAGTCACAGGTTATGAGATGATTATCTAGAAACATATTAAATAATTGTAAAGAAAAATTATGGCAAATATTCAATTTTCTAGAGGAGTTATAGAAGACGCAGTTCCTGAGATTAAAGTAACCCGTTCTCGTGACAATAATGGGGGAAAAGCTATTTTTTACTTTGAAGCACCGAAAGCACTGGATCAAGATAGCACCGACGAGATTACTGGTATGTATCTCATCGATGACGAAGGGGAAATTGTTAGCCGGGATGTTAAGGGCAAATTTGTTAATGGTAAACCATCTGCCATTGAAGCTACATTACTCATGAGATCTGCTGATGAATGGGAACGTTTTATTCGCTTTATGGATAAGTATGCAGCAGAAAATGGTTTAGGCTTACAAAAATCAGAATAAAATTTCGTTACTGATAGTTTTTAAACTATATCCCCTAGCATTGGGCAATGGGGAACTTTTTACGTTGTCGATTTTTAATCTTGATTTGAATTATGAATGCGAGACCCCATCATGATACAGAAGAAATTATTGTCAATTGTGCCGTAATTACAGTTAGTGATACTCGCAACGCAGAAACAGATAAAAGTGGTCAGATCATTAAAAAATTACTCATCAAAGCTAATCATCAGATAGTTGCTTACGATATCGTCAAGGATGAGCCAACAGCCATCAAACAGCAAATTTTTGATTTGGCTACCAATCCTCAATTAGAAGTTTTGATTTTCAATGGTGGCACAGGGATTGCGCCACAAGATACCACCTATGATGCCATTTCAGATCTTTTAGAGAAAACCTTACCAGGATTTGGCGAGCTATTTCGCTATCTGAGTTATCAGGAAATCGGCTCAAGAGCGATCGCTTCAAGAGCCACAGCAGGAGTTTATCAAAATAAGTTAATCTTTTCGCTTCCTGGCTCTGCCAATGGCGTTAAACTAGCCATGTCGGAATTGATTTTGCCCGAAATCACTCATTTAGTAGAGCAAATGCAAAAATAAGAATCAGAGAACTACTCTGGTATCAGAAATTACAAAAGACAGGAAAAATTAGGCAAAATTCAGAATAGACAATTAATTTTCGATTTTTCTTTAAATAATTAATACTTTTATGAGAACAGTTAGTAAATTATGCAACTTATTTGGGAAAGATAAGTCAATAACGAAATTATTATCTATGAAATGAATGAAACATTCAATCCAGTCGAAATATTATTAGAATCAGCTGGCACCAATAAAACTGGCTATCTTGATTTTGTTGCCGGATCAGTTTCGTGGAGAGTCTATCTCCAATCGGGAAAGCTTAAATATGTTGATTGTTCTTTGCAATCATTACCGCAGTTGAAATATTTTCTACTGCGACAAGAATGGAATAATGTAGTAGCAACTTTAAAAGATCTTCCTAAGTCCTATCTCAAGACGGAGATGGAACCAGGGCAGAAATCATTTGAAAATAGACTTTATGAACAAACTATAAATTGGCTAGTAGCCCAAAAGCATATCTATCATTCTCAATTTTTACAGCTGATTGAAGATATTACTCAAGACTCTCTAGAATCTTGTCTTTGGCTAAGGAAAGGAACAGTATCTTGGCATGAAGGGGAATTAATTCCTTCTTGGATTCAAACTGAAATTGGCGATTCTTTATCTTTTGATATCCCAGATTTAGTGGATTTTCTACAAGAAAGACTCAAAAAATGGCAAAGTTGTGACTCGGACTTAACGTCTCCTCACCAACGCCCCTATTTTTTAGATTATAGAGATATTGATAAAGTTCAGATCACAGGAATCTTGTCTCAGCAAGCATTAATCCGGCTCGCCAATATTATGCGGAAAGGATTGAGTTTTCGCCAACTTTCGATTGTGCTTCAGAAAGATGAAATTCATGTGGCTCAACTCTTATCGCCATATATTAAGCATAAAATAATCCATCTTCGATCTCCTCAGCCTCCTTTGGATCAACTGCCAACGATTCCCTATGCATCTTCTCTGGTAGAGGACCTAAACTCTATCCCTAGCTCAGAAGGTCTTAAGCATAAAGTCGTTTGTATTGACGATAGTCCAACGGTCTTAAGTGAAATTCAACGTTTTCTTGATCAAGAGCGATTTGAAGTCACGGCTATCAATGATCCCGTTAAGGCATCTTCGATTATTTTTCGACTGGAACCTGACTTGATTTTGTTAGATATTACGATGCCCAGAATTAATGGCTATAAACTTTGCGGGCTATTACGCAGTAGCAATGTTTTTGACAAAACGCCAATTATTATGGTCACAGGTAATACTGGCATGATCGATAAAGCTAGAGCTAAATTGGCTGGAGCAACGGACTATTTTACCAAGCCTTTCACCCAAGAAGCCTTAGTAACAGTAATTAATAAGTATCTATGATGACATCATGGGTAACTATTAGTTTGTCGAAAAAAACTATGGGACAAAATTCCCATTTCCTATTGTTAACCTTACTCAAATTCATAGAGCAAAAAACATGAAAACAATCTTAATCGTAGACGATGTACAATCTCAATTAGATATGATGGCCAATTATCTGACCAATGCTGGCTATCATATTATCAAGGCTAACGATGGACAAGAAGCGATCGACAAAACATTGCAAGATAAACCTGATGTTATTGTCACTGATTGGATGATGCCTAAAATGGGAGGATTAGATATTTGTCGTCAATTGAGAAAAAATCCCGACACTTGTGAGATCCCAATTGTGGCTTGTACGGCGAAAAATAGAGATGTCGATCGCATGTGGGCAATGAAACAAGGAGTCAAGGCCTATGTAACCAAGCCTTGTACTCAAGCAGAATTAGTCGGTGCCGTTCAAGAATTAATAGGATAGCTCATGTCAATATCTACTCCCGCTGCCAAAGTTCAAGAGATTCTACCTCAGTTATTTGAAGCGAGCTTAACTCCAGGAAAGCCTTATATTCAGTTTCAGCTGACAGAGGAGATTACAGCTTTAATTCCCCTGGAGCAAGTGCATGAGTCTATCATTGTTGAGGCGACAGAAATCTCTCTGTTGCCTAGTATGCATGAGTCGGTTATGGGAATTATGAATTCTCGTAACCATGTATTTTGCGTTATCAACTTGGCTCAGTTATTGATGTTGAATGCGACGACAATTTCTTCGCGACAATATCAAATTATTGTGGTACGAGTATCTTCTGACAAAACATCGTCAGAATCTTCTGCTAAGGGAGATTCCTTTTTGGGATTTGCGGTTAGTCAACTCCAAGGGATTGCTCGTTTAACAGAAGCAAATCTTCAACCTGCCAAGGGCAATTTTCCCGATAGTCTTAATCCTTATCTTCGTGGCGCTGTGATAGTCGAGGGACAGCAAATACTAGTTCTCGAGCCTCAGGCGATCGCGAAAACACCATCTCTTTATCAATTAAAAAGTGAAAATTGAAAGAGTTTCCCTATGCCTTAATACATGTTGCTCATAATTTCCTAATTGCTATGATTATCAAACCAAAATCGACGAAATTACAATCAAAAGCAGGTTATTTAAGACCAATAATATTGTTATTGAGCCTAAGTAGTTTGATTTTGCCTTCTTTGGTTGCGCCTTCGTTACCTAACTCGACCGAAGGAATCATTTCTGAGATAGGGCTAATTGCTCAGGCCCAGGATGCTCAAGAAACAACCGAGAAAAAAAGTTTCAAAATTGGGGTGATCGCCAATCGAGGTAAAGAAAAAGCAATAGCAAAATGGCAGCCTCATGCAGAATATTTATCTCAGGCAATTCCGGGCGCTAATTTTGAGATGATTCCTCTAGGCTTCGATGAAATTATTCAAGCCACAGCCAATCAAGAGCTAGACTTTGTCATTAGCAATCCGGGGATGTATGTTCTATTAGAGGCTGATTATGGAGTTAACCGTCTGGCTTCGTTGAAAAACTTGCGATTAGGTAAACCTTATGTGGAATTTGGGGCGGTAATTATTGCCAAAGCAGACCGTAGCGATATTAAAGAACTCAAAGACTTTAAAGGAAAAACCTTCATGGGCGTTAAAGAAAACGCTTTTGGCGGTTGGCAAATGGCTTGGGATGTTTTCTTAGACGACAAAATTGATCCGAAAAAACATTTTCAAGAATTAGTTTTTGGTGGGACTCACGATGCAGTAGTCATGGCAGTCTTAAATGGGGAAGTTGATGGCGGAACAATTCGGACTGATACCTTAGAAAGAATGGTAGCAGAAGGAAAAATTGATCTCAAAGACTTCAAAATCATTAATCAACAACAAGATACCACTGGTAATTTTCCCTTCGTATATAGTACTCCGCTATATCCAGAATGGGCTTTTTCTGCGACCAAAGACATTCCTTTGAATGTTAAAGAGCAAGTGGCTAAAGTCGTACTTAACATGGAGCCGGATAGTGAAGCTGCGAATGCAGCAAAAATAGAAGGATGGACCGTACCTTTGAGCTATCGTAAAGTTCACGAATTATTTATTGACCTGAAAATTGCGCCCTATGAGGAGTTGGGAGAAGTAACCCTAACTCAACTGATTCAGAAATTTTGGATCTATATTGTCTTAGTCACATTAGGGGTAGCAGGAAGCATAATTTATCTCCAAATGCGGAGGATGGCAGAACAAAAACTTAATGAAAAAACCTTAAATGAGGTCAATAAGACTTTAGAGCAAAATGCAGAAGAGCAACGTCTCGAAAAAGAAAAGCAACAAAGGGAAAAAGAAGAACTAGAGATGGCTATTTATAGTTTGCTCGATGAAGTTTCTGCTGCTACAGAAGGAGATCTCACAGTTAGAGCCAATCTAGATTCTATGGAGCTGAGTACCGTTGCCGATTTGTTCAACGCGATCATTGATAATCTGCAGGAAATCGCGATCGAAGCGAAACAGTCTACTAGTCAAGTTGGTTCTTCTCTCAAGGAAAATGAATCAGCAATCCGTTCACTAGCTGAACAGGCGATCGCAGAAGCCCAAGAAACTCGTAATACTCTAATCTCTGTTGAAGAGATGTCTGATTCTATTCAAGAAGTGGCAGCCAATGCCAGCGAAGCGGAACAAATTGCTGATGATACTTACAATACTGTCCAACAAAGCAGTATTGATATGGAAAAAACGGTAGACAGTATTGTCAATCTGCGAATGACAGTAGGTGAAACTGCCAAAAAAATGAAACGATTAGGGGAATCTTCCCAGAAAATCTCCCAAGCTGTCTCTTTTATTCAAGAAATCGCCTTAAGAACTAACGTATTAGCTATTAACGCCACGGTTGAAGCCGGACGAGCAGGAGAATTTGGACAGGGCTTTACGATTGTAGCTGAACAAGTGGCAGCTCTAGCGGATCAGTCAGCCGCAGCCACGAAAGAAATTGCCAGCATTGCCGCAGCAATTCAGATGGAAACCCAAGAAGTTAGTAAAGCCATGGAATCGGGAACCAGTCAAGTTGTCGAATCTACTCGTTTAGTTGAATCGACCAAACAAAGTTTAGGGCTGGTATTAGAAAAATCCCAAGATATTAACCAACTTATGCGATCGATTTCCCAAAAAACCGTATCTCAGGCAAGTACCTCGCAAACCGTAACCAATCTGATGCAACAAATAGCTGGATTATCAGAAAAAAGCTCCGAATCTTCCAAGCAGATCATGCAATCGATGGTTGAAGCCGCTCAAGTTGCCCAAAAGCTGGAATCTACGGTAGCGAAGTTTAAAGTCTCTGAATTAGTATAAGCCTCCATTATTACCTAATATATTGCTCATAAGTTCCTAATTGCTATGATTACTACACCAAAATCTACGAAATCAACATTCAAAGCAGGTTTCTTCCTTAAAAGGGCATTTTTGCTAAGTATTGGTAGTTTGATGTTGCCATCTTTGATTGGGCCCAAACTGCCAAACTCTTTAGAGCAGATGGTGACTAGCCAAATTTCTGTCATGGCTCAGGCTCCAGAAAGCGAGCAGAAAACTGTTCTCAAAATTGGTGCCTTGGCAAGACGTGGTAAAGACAAAGCTGTGGCGCAGTGGGGGCCATTGGCTGAATATCTTACGGCAAATATCCCAGGATATGAGTTTCAAATCTTGCCCCTGGGTTTTGAGGAAATGTATCAAGCTGTGGCAGATAATAATCTTGACTTTATTTTGGCTAACCCGGGAATGTATGTAGATTTTGAAGCTAATCATGGGGCGAACCGAATCGCAACGCTAAAAAACTTGAGACTAGGTAATCCCTATACTGTTTTCGGAGGGGTAATTTTAACCAATGCCAATCGCCGGGATATTCAAGAAGTAAAAGATTTGAAGGGTAAAACCTTTATGGCAGTAAATGAAACTTCTTTGGGAGGGTGGCAAATGGCTTGGGCCGTGCTTCAAGAACAAGGAATTGAACCCCAACAACATTTCAAAGAGTTATTGTTTGGGAATACTCAAGATGCTGTAGTAGAAGCAGTTCTTAAAGGTGAAGTCGATGCGGGAACAATCAGAACTGATATCTTAGAACGGATGTCAGGGGAAGGAAAAATTAACATAGCGGATTTTAAGATTCTCAATCAACAAGAAGATCTTACGGGTGATTTTCCTTTTGCCCATAGCACACCCCTTTATCCTGAATGGCCTTTTACAGTAACCAAAGATGTTCCTCAAGAAATTTCGGAAAAAGTTTCAGCGGCTTTGCTAAGTATGCCTGCTGATAGCCCCGCAGCAGTAGCAGCGAAATCTGAAGGTTGGACGATTCCTTTGAACTATCGACCCGTACATCAATTGTTTATCGATTTGCAGATTGGGCCCTATGCGGAACTAGGGGAACTTTCTCTAGCGGAGTTGATGCAAAAAATGTGGATTTTTATTGTCGCGGCGGTATTCGCGATCGCGGGAGTCACCATTTATTTCCAAAAGCGCCGTTTAGCTGAGCAAAAAATGAGTGAGCAAGCCTTGAATGAAGTCAACAAGGAGTTAGAAAAAACTGCCGAAGAGCAACGTCTGGAAAAAGAAAAACAACAGCAAGAAAAAGAACAGCTAGAAAATGCTATTTATACTCTGATTGATGAGGTCGCCGATGCGACAGATGGGGATTTAACGGTAAGAGCAAACTTAGATTCGATGGCACTGAGTACCGTTGCCGATTTATTTAATGCGATTATTGATAACTTACAAGAAATCGCGATCGAAGCCAAAGAATCGACTCACCAAGTAGGTTCTTCTCTCAAGGAAAATGAATCAGCGATCCGTTCCTTGGCAGAACAGGCGATCGCGGAAGCCGAAGAAACTCGTAATACCCTAACTTCGGTTGAACAAATGTCTCACTCTATTCAAACAGTGGCTGAAAGCGCTAGTCAAGCGGAAAAAATTGCCGATGATACCTACAATACTATTGTAAATAGTACAGGTAATATGGACTTAACAGTAGATAGTATTCTTACTCTACGAACTACGGTCGGGGAAACGGCAAAAAAAATGAATCGTTTAAGAGACTCTTCCGAAAAAATCTCCGAAGTAGTTTCTCTAATTGAAGAAATTGCCCTTAAAACCAACGTCCTAGCGATTAATACGAGCTCTGAAGCCGATCGCGCAGGAGAATATGGACGAGGATTTACGATCATCGCTGAACAAGTGGGAGCCTTAGCGAAACAATGTACCGCAGCGACTAAAGAAATTGCCAGCATTGTTGCGGCTATTCAGAGAGAAACTCAGGAAGTCAACCAAGCAATGGAATCGGGTACTACCCAGGTAATAGAAAGTACCCGTTTGGTAGAATCCACCAAACAGAGTTTAGGACTCGTATTGGAAAAATCCCAGGAAATTAACCAATTGATGGGTTCTATCTCCCAAACGACGGTATCTCAGGCAAGCACTTCCCAAACTGTGACGACTCTGATGCAAAAAATTGCTCAATTATCGGAAACCACTTCCAAATCCTCTAAAGAAGTAGCCCAATCAATTGTAGAAACAGCGCAAGTAGCTCAACGCCTAGAATCTACAGTTGCCAAGTTTAAAGTAGCGAGTAATTGAGAAATGAGAGACGAGGAAAATGGGGAGATAAGTTTAAAGTAATTTATTCCCCATGAACTATTGTCTATTACTTAATTACTCATTACTTATTACTCATTACTTATTACTTATTTAAAATGAATACAGAAAAACAAATTCGTCTTAATTTTTTAGATGAAGCTGAAGAATATTTTGATGTCATAGAATCTAATCTTCTGGGGTTAGCAAATACAGCTATTGATCCACAACAAATAGATCTTATTTTGCGTTCTGCTCATTCTATCAAGGGAAGTGCAGCAATGATGCATTTTGATAGCTTGAGTCAAGCAGCTCACCGTTTAGAAGACTTTTTCAAAATTTTGCGCGTTCGTTATGCTACAAGTTCAATCAGTATCGAAGTAGAAACCTTATTCCTCCAAAGTCTCGACTGTTTACGTCAGATTCGTAATGTTAATCGTCAAGAATTAAATAACGAATCTTCTGAGTTTGATTATCAAAAAGTGACAACTTATGTTGATCGAGTAGAACCGATCTTTGAGCAATTACGAGAACATTTAGGCGATTTACAAACCTCTGACGAAAATGCTCTGTTATCCCAAGATGGAGATGTCAACCCCGCCCTGTTGATGTTTGAAGAAGGAGTTGATGATATTCTCGATCGCTTTGAAAATCAATTAAGTCAATTAGGGATCGCCGAGCTAGCTCAAGAATTAGCCCTCACAGCCAAAGAACTAATGGCTTTTGGCAAGATGGCAGATCTCGCCTCTTTTACAGAACTATGCCAATCGATTCAGCAACAAGCTAGTGGTTTATCTCAGACCGAAATTCAGCCCTTAGCCGATCGCGCTTTAAAAACTTGGCGCAGATCCCATGCCTTGGTTTTACGGGGCAAAATTGAAAAATTACCTTCTCGGTTAGAAAATTTTGATGGTGCGAAATCTGTAACTGCAACCTTAGAAAGTCCTGATTCTCAAGCTGCAAGTGATCTTGCCTCAACATTAGAAACTTTAGAGAATTTGGATTTTTCAGAAGTAATTGCTGATGTGGATCAAACAATTGTTGCAGAGTTGGCAGTTGATGATGGAGCAGAAGTTGATCTTTTAGAAACTAATTTTGATCTAGAAAATCTCACAGAGTTACAAGCGGCATTTGATGTTGAAATACCAGAAGTAGTTATTGCCAATGAGCCCAATGAACCCAAGGAATCTATAGAGTTAGCAAGCAATTTAATTAATAAACCGCAACCCACATCTGAGGCGACAGATAAGTCTTTAGAAAAGATGGTAAGAGTGCCTGCGGGACAATTACAACAATTTAATAATTTATTTGAGGAATTAATTTTAGAACGTAACTCAATTAATCTCAGGTTGCAGCAACTAGAAGATATAACTTCGTTGATGCGCCAAAGAATGTTTCAAATTGAAAGATCTAATACTAATTTAAAACAATGGTATGATCGCGCTTCTGTCGAAGGATTTTTACCAAATAGCGAACAAACTTTCAAAGATTCAACGAGTTCGGTTAAAAATGCTCTCGATGGCTTTGATGCGTTGGAAATGGATCGTTACAGTGATGTCCATCTGATTTGCCAAGAACAAATTGAAACCGTGGTTCAGCTTCAGGAGGTAACAACTGATATTGAGTTGGGATTGCGGGATATGAGCCAAGTAGTTCGCAATTTTAACCATACGACGAAGTTGTTGCAAGGTAATGTAACTCGTACTCAGATGGTTCCCTTTGCCGAAATTGTAAAACGATTTCCTCGGGTGATTCGAGATCTCAATTTGAAGTTTAACAAACAAGTACAACTCAAAATTGAGGGAGAAAATACGCTGATTGATCGCTCGGTAATGGAAGCGCTTAGTGATCCTTTAATTCATTTGTTGCGTAATGCTTTTGACCATGGGATCGAAGATGCTGAAACTAGAAGCAAGACTGGTAAATCGACCGAGGGAACCATTATCCTGAAAGCGATTAACCAAGGTACTCAAACAGTGATTACCCTGAGCGATGATGGTGGAGGAATCTCGTTAGATAAGATTCGCGATCGCATTCGGGAAATGGAAATTCCCGAGGAATACATTGCCCAAATGTCGGATGATGAAGTTCTTGATTCGATCTTTGAGCCGGGATTTAGTACGGCCCAACAAGTCACGCAACTTTCTGGACGGGGTGTGGGCATGGATATTGTACGCACTAATCTCAGAGAAATTCGAGGTGATGTGCAAGTCGATACCGAATTGGGCAAAGGGACAAAATTCACCCTGAGAATTCCCTTTTCACTATCGATTTTACGAGTCGCGATCGCGGAAAAAGCTGGTATCCTCTTTGCTATTCCAGCCAATAGTATTCGAGAATTATTACCTTTGCAAGCGGAAAAAGTCTCCATTTTAGAGGAGAGAAAACAAGTAGCTTGGAACGAATCAACCATTCCCCTGATGCAAATCGAAAAAACTTTAGTTTTTCGTCGCAACACCAAAAGTTTAAACCTGACTGGAAATCCTGTGATCGATCAAGCTATGGCTCTAGTTGTAGAAGGAAATAATGGATTCGCTGGACTTGAAGTTAGTCGATTTTGGGGAGAACAAGAAGCAACCATTCGACCCATTGAAAGTCCTCTTCCTTTGCCGCCTGGAGTAGTAAGCTCTATGGTATTTGGTGATGGAAAAGTCATTCCCCTAATTGACCCTGCACAGCTTGTAGAAGCTTGCCTACAACAAGAGGTTACCCCACAAGAAGAGCTGCATTCTTCAGGAAACGAGGCGCAATCTTCAGCATCAGATATTAATATTAATACTATTTTAGTAGTAGATGATTCAATTAATGTCCGTCGCTATTTAAGTTTAAACCTGGAAAATGCAGGATACAAAGTTGAGCAAGCTAAAGATGGACAAGACGCAATAGATAAACTCTTTAATGGTCTTGTCGTCCAAGGAGTGATTTGTGATATCGAAATGCCTCGACTTGATGGCTATGGTGTTCTCGAAGAATTGAAAGAGAAACCAGAATTTGAAGAGCTGCCAATTATCATGTTGACTTCTCGTAGTAATGAAAAACATCGAAAATTAGCCATGAATCTGGGGGCCTCAGCTTATTTTTCCAAACCTTATAACGAACAAGAACTCCTCGAAAAACTAGGAGAAATATTAAGTAATGAGTAATAAATAATGAGCAATAAGTAATAAGTAATACTAAGGAAATTTACTTAGACAAAAGCCATAATAATTTAATTATTAGATCATAAATACTTGTTTTTACTGAGGTTCATTAATTTTATTGTCTGTATATAATTGGTGGGGAAGTTAAAACTTAAATTTTGTTTTAATTCCCCTAAAATTATAGAGAAATTTTAAATTTATGACTGACGTTCAAGTAACCGTAAGCATCGAAAATCTAGCTCCGGAAAATGGCATATATTTAACTCCTTTTTGGGTAGGTTTTCATAATGGAAATTTTGATACTTTCGATTTTCTCAGACCTGCTACTGAAGGAATAGAAAGATTAGCTGAAGATGGAGATGCTAGCGAACTCTCCTTACGATTTAATCAAAGTGGGGCAGGAAGCCTTGATAGTACGATCGCTGGTGGTGATGATTTGGTCATTGCTCCAGGGGAAATCGTCGAAGCAACTTTTACTCTAGATAACGAAGCGACTCAGAGTCGTTACTTTAATTTTGTTTCGATGGTGATTCCTTCTAATGATGCTTTTATTGGTAATCATGGTCATCGAGAATTTCCCATCTTTGATGAGGATGGAAATTTTTTAGAGCTGCAACTAATCATTGACGGGGATCAAGTTGCCGATGCCGGAACAGAAATTAACGATGAATTAGAAGCCAACACGGCCTTTTTCGCTCAAGAAGCACCTAATACAGGAGCAACACAAAATGGTCTGGTTCAATTACATCCAGGATTTATTCCGGGTGGGCGGATTTTAAGTGAAGATGGTAGTTCTCCTAATGCCCCAGCTAACTTTACTGGTGCAGACTTCAACGCTGATGGCTATCAGGTTGCGAGAATTACAGTGACTAGTAGCGATGCCCCAAGATTACCAGTTGGTCTTTCTTCAATCATTGATGGCGAACAAAGAGTTGGTGCTGGGGTTCCTGAAGGAACTGGCTCGGCAAGTTTAGAGCTGAATGAGGCCGGCGA
Organism: Cyanobacteria bacterium P01_F01_bin.143; assembly: GCA_039190385.1. Lineage (GTDB taxonomy): Bacteria > Cyanobacteriota > Cyanobacteriia > Cyanobacteriales > Xenococcaceae > Xenococcus. The sequence goes on from JBCCYD010000082.1 coordinate 12,394, forward strand.
TGCTTTAAGCTACGAATTAACTCTTTCTGGATTAGACTTTGGTTTACTTCCAGGAGGGACGGTAACGACAGAAGATCCCCTTGACGATGTAACTCGGATTCATATTCGCAATGCTGCTAGAGGAGCGAACGGAGAAATCGCGTTTTCGATTTTTGATACCGTGACCCCGGGAGTGGGAAATGAAGTCGGAATTCCAGGTAATCAGGATGAAGACTTGGTGATTACACCCAATGATGATGGTTCGGTCACTCTATCTGGGGTTTGGGAATCAACTGATTCTTCGAGAATTCCTTTGAGTGAATATATTAGCGATATTCGTAGTGCAGGAGAAGATAACGATGTCGATCTTTATTGGAATGTCTATACAGATGAGTTTCCTGGAGGGGCAATTCGGGGACAATTAGTCGTCGATAATGATGATTCTCTTCTTGGGGAAGATGATTTTGTGAGTAGTCCCATCTACCGTTTTCAAAATCTTAATGCCCGGGGAACCTATCTTTATGTTGCTACCGCCGAAAGAGCTAGTGTGCTTGAGAACTTCCCCAATTTTGAAGAGGAAGGAGTAGCCTTTAATGTTTCATTAGAAGCCAAAGAGGATTTCATTCCTTTATATCGTTTCCAAAGTTTGTTGGTTCCTGGAACTTATATCTATGTAGGAGATGAAGAAAGAGGGGGAATTCTTGAGAATTTTAGTGAGAGTTTTACCGAAGAAGGTTTAGCTTTCTATGTTTATGGTGCAGGTGCCGGGCAAGGGATTCCTTTCTCTCGGTTCCACAATAATGATTTTCCTGGCACTTATCTTTATGCCGCCGGAGAAGAAGCAGAAAATGTCGAGGCGAATTTCCCTAACTTTGATAATGAAGGAATTGCTTTTGAGGCTTTGTAAATTTGCTAATTGCTAATTGCTAATTGCTAATAGGTATTAATCTGGGAAACGCAATGATAACTATTTTATTGCGTTTAAATTATTGGACTTGGTTGGTAAACGCTCATTAAGAATTTGTTTATCCCAAGTCCAATCTTGATGTGATATGAAAAATGAGAAGATTGATCGTAAGTTTTTGCATACTTATTTCAATGATCTTATGAAAAATGGCCCAAAACAAAGATAGTTTAATAGTGTAGATATATAAAAAATAGTTTAGATATATAAAAATTTAGCTCTAACTCGAAAAATTCAGAAATTAGTTTTTAAGATCGTCTTAAAAGTAGTAGAGACAGAGGGCAAAAAAAGTTTTGTCCAAAGTCCAATCTATTAACAAATAACCTTTTGGAAAAAGATAGAGGCTCGTTAATGTCGTACACTGCAAATATTGCTTGCCAACAATTTAATATCAAAGGAGCTGGAGAGACAATTCAAGCAGTTCCTCAGCTTAGTGATGTATTTTCTCCTCCGTATCATGGTCCGCGTGATATTCCCATCACGGTTCATTTACTTAAGGATGGGGACTATAGTTATGTGCATTTTCCAATTGTCCGTACTGGCCGATATGCAATTTATCTGGATACGGCTGGGGTCTTTGACGCTATGATTTATAACGGTTCTAATCAGAATACCGGAACTGGAACAGAAATATCGACAGGTCAGACCAGTGTAGGAGATTGCAAACAGTTTGCCGAAGCTTTTGTTAGTACTGGGGAGATTATTTTCAATCAAAATGATCCTCAACCAATAGCCATCCGGCTACGGAATCAAGGGGATGAATGTCCACCGACTCGATATATTGTATCGCTCTTTCAAGAATAATCTGTGCTTTGCATAATATTTAAGTTCAGATTATTCGAGCTTGCAGGGTAGACAGTGCCCACTCATTATTGTTTCTATTCAGAACCTAAGTTGTAAAAATACTATAGTCTTTGTTTTTTGTGATAATAGAAAACAAAGGCTTTTTTTGAGGTAATTATAGTTTCAGTTTACGAAAACATCATTAATGTCAACTAGTAATTAGCAATTAGCCATTAGCCATTAGCAATTAGCCATTAGCAATAATCCAAGAGCCATTTTGCCGATATTGCTCTCCGCATTTTGGCTGAGTTTTACATTTGTTTTCATAATCGAACAACTAACGACAAGATTTTTGATATAACTTTGACAAAAATTTAAAAAATATTTGCCAGATATTACATAGACTAAAGAGTATTCAACTATACTGTTTAATCGTACGAAAATTGCTTTAGGAAAAATTACTGTTATGAAAAAATATCTTGCAGAATTAATTGGGACTTTTTGGTTAGTCCTAGGAGGTTGTGGCAGTGCTGTTTTAGCTGCTGCAGTTGTTCAGAATGTTAGTGATGGCGAAATAAGTGGTGTCTTTAATATTGGGCTAGGTTACCTTGGGGTTTCTCTAGCTTTTGGTTTGACTGTACTAACTATGGCTTACGCGATCGGACATATTTCTGGTTGCCATCTAAACCCTGCTGTTTCTTTTGGTTTATGGGCCGGAAAACGTTTTTCTGGGAAAGATTTACTTCCCTATATCGTGGCTCAAGTTATCGGTGCGACTATAGCTGGTGCGATTATCTACTTGATTGCTAGTGGTAATGGTGCTGATTTTATGACAGGTTCAAATCCCTTAGCGACTAACGGTTATGGAGATCATTCTCCTGGTGGTTATGGGTTATTTGCTTGCTTGGTGACAGAAGTTGTCTTAACTTTCATGTTCCTGTTTGTCATCTTGGGCGCAACAGATGATCGTGCACCTGCTGGTTTTGCACCTATTCCTATTGGTTTAGCCTTAACTTTGATTCACTTGATTAGTATTCCTGTGACTAATACTTCTGTTAACCCTGCTAGAAGTACTGGTGTTGCTTTATTTGCTGGTGGAGAACTAATTGGTCAGCTATGGTTGTTCTGGCTTGCTCCTATTGTGGGTGCCCTTCTTGCTGGATGGGTATACAGTACTATTTTTGAAGAAGACAAAACTGAAGGTACATCTCGTATTTCAGAAGAACAAGAAGTTAATGTCTAATTATTTTTAGACAATATTTACTTTTATCAGATCGCAGATCGGTTAGACTTACAAATGCCGATTTGCGATCTTTTTGCTGTGTCAGAACAACTTAAACAAGTCACAATTTACACCGATGGTGCTTGCACGGGGAATCCTGGGGCTGGAGGCTATGGTGCAGTATTAATTTGCGGGGAACATCGCCGAGAAATCTCGGGTGGTTATAAGCGCACGACAAATAACCGTATGGAAATGATGGCTGCGATCGCGGCTTTGCGGAGTTTAAAACAAAAATGTCTGGTAACTCTGCATAGCGATTCTAAATATGTTGTGGATGCAGTGATGAAAGGCTGGGCGAGAAAATGGCAAGCTAATAATTGGAAACGCAATAAAAAGGAAAAAGCGAAAAATCCTGATCTTTGGCAACAGCTATTAGATCTTTGCGATCAACATCAAGTTGAGTTTGTGTGGGTTAAAGGACATGCAGGCATTCCGGAAAATGAACGATGTGATACCTTAGCTGTCGCTGCGGCAAGACAACCCGATTTACCCAAAGATGAGGGTTATGGCTAATGGCTAATGGCTAATAGCTAATTGTTTTGTCTATATTTCTTGGGTAGTAATTTTTTTTAGATAGCTTAAGATACCTATGCCCAAGAAAATAGAAATAGCAGAAGTTACCCAGTAAGCCATGACAAACGCCGCGGATTGATCTAGAGCATAACCTCCGATGACAGGCCCAACAAAATAACCAATGGCCCAACATTGGGAATTAATCGCCAGATAAACTCCTCTTAGGGATTCGGGAGCAATATCGGCAACAAAGGCTGAAGCTGAAGGCGTATAGGAAATCATGGCTAAAGACATAATCCCCAAGGCCAAGATAATGCAAATTAGTGGTTGATTGACGATCGCGGTTAGCCAAACCAAAATAAAGCCGATCCCCCATAAAATCAGGGACATGATCAAAGCGTTAATCCGAGACAAATAATTTAACAAACGTGCCATTGGTAGCTGAGCAATGACCGACAATGCAATATGCCAAGTAAACAAAGCACTGATAACTTTTTCGGAAAACCCTAGTTGCGACTCGCCAATAGTGACAAAATTCTTGAGATAGAGCGGCAGCGTGCTCTGTATTTGCGAAAGATAAGTCGTGAAAAGAATATTGACGAGGGCATAAACCATTAAAGCGCGATCGCCTAGGGCAATCAACCAACCTTGATTAGATGGAGACTCTTGGGTTGAAAATTCATAGGTTTCTGCGATCGCGAAATAAATAACCGCAAAAAACAACACAAACGAAATGCCATCGAGCACAAATAAAGTTCGATAGTTACCCGAAGAGGCAATGAGCGCCCCACCTAAAATTACGCCCAAACTTAAACCTAAATAATCTGCTAATCGAGTAATCGCAAAAGCTTCATTACGTTGTTCAGATATTGTCAGATCAATAATAGCCGCGTCGGTAGCTGGCCAATAGATACCAATACCAAAGCCCATCAACACATTACCCAGGAACAAGCTAGGCAAATTATAAGTCGTTGCCAAAAAAACATCTGCCAAAGCGGATATCGCCGCAGAAATTAATAAGGTTTTTCTTCTTCCCCATTTAGGATTGTCTACGGCATTACCACCCCAAAAACGGCCAAAAACCCCAGAAACCGAACCACTTGCGATCGCAAATCCGACTAATGTTGCAGAAATGCCTACTTGATTCACAAAAAAGATTGGGGCATAAAATAAAGTCAACCCTGAACCAATCTGTGATAGCAATCTTCCCCCAGCTAAAATCCAAATAGATGGCTGAAGATCGGGCAATTTGAATTTATTTTTCGGCATTTAGATAAC
>JBCCYD010000083.1:0-17134 GCA_039190385.1 Cyanobacteria bacterium P01_F01_bin.143
CCCGAATCAGTCGAATTGATTCGATGGTTGCTTTAGCATTTTCCCGATCCTCCTCAATCCCAGTTGAAATTGGTAGGGCTAAGGTGTCATAGAAAATTTCATGGGGTGGAATCCCAAACTTGAGCGCATCCTCATAAGCTCGTTTGGCGATCTCGAATTTTTTCTCCGCAGTTCGAGCCATTCCCTCTTCATCGATACAGCCGATGACAACTCCTGCACCATAATCTTTTGCTAATTGCAGTACTTTAAAAAATCGCTCTTCCCCATCTTCATAATTGGTGGAATTGAGCAAACATTTGCCCCCAGCAACCTTGAGACCCGCTTCCATTTTGGTCCATTCGGTGGAGTCGAGCATCAGTGGGAGCGTCGTATGCTTCACCAGTCGCGATACTAGTTCTCGCATATCCCTTTCTCCATCACGCCCGACGTAATCCACGTTTACATCCAACATATGTGCGCCTTCCTTGACCTGGGATTTCGCGATCGCCAATAACCCATCCCAATCATCTTCATTCAACAGCTTGCGGACTTTTCTAGAACCACTCGCATTTAATCGCTCGCCAACAATTAAAAAGGAATTATCCTGCTGATATGTTTGAGCGGAATAAATGGAAGCTGCCGCTGGAGTATAGGAGAGGGGCGATCTAATTTCTCCTACGGCATTTTTTCTAACTTCACGCTTTTTAAGTGGCGTCTGTTCTACCGCATCGGCTAACGCTTTAATATGTGCTGGGCGCGTACCACAGCACCCCCCAACAATCTGAACACCATGTTCGGCGATGAACCCTGTCATGGCAGTTGTATATTCTTCGGGGGTCATTTTATAAACCGCCTGCCCGCCAATATTTTCTGGTAGTCCCGCATTGGGAATACAGGAAATGGGGAATGGTGAATTTTCTGACAGATATTTGATATGAGGAGTCATCAAATTGGGACCTGTCGCACAATTTAGACCCAAAATGTCAATGGGAAAAGGTTCCAAAATTGCCAGTACCCCAGAGATATCCGTCCCTACCAACATGGTTCCCTGGATTTCCATGGTCACGGACACCATTAAAGGTAGTCGCGAACCTTTTTTGGCAAACACCGCTTCAAATGCACTCAGTGCCGCTTTAATTTGCAGAACATCTTGACAGGTTTCCACGATAAAAAGATCGGCTCCTCCGTCATAGAGACCTTCTGCTTGCACCATGAAGCTCGCTCTCAATTCATCATAGGTAATATGACCGAGGGTGGGTAGCTTGGTTCCTGGACCAATCGAACCTGCAACAAATCTTGGTTTCTCCGGAGTCGTAAACTCATCCGCACAACTGCGCGCCAACTCTGCCGCTTTTCTACTTAGCTCGTAGGCACGATCTGCTAGATCATACTCTGCTAGTACCAATGGGCTGGAGCCAAAACTATCGGTCTCGATAACATCTGCCCCCGCTGTGAGAAAATCACGATGGACTTTTGCAACTGCTTCTGGCTTAGTGATGACTAAGTATTCATTACAACCTTCATATGCCGCCCCACCAAAGTCCTCGGCGGTCAAGTTTTGGGATTGGAGGTTAGTTCCCATTGCGCCATCAAAGATTATCACTGGGCGCTCTGGACTCTGGAGTCTTTGGAGGAATGAGGTCTTTAACTGGGGCTTTGACGTTTTAATACTTAGCATAGGCGTAATATTTATAGTGGATCTTGGACTTCTCCTGCAACCTTTTTATTTTTAACCTCAAAACAATTTAGATTGGAAGGTTGATGGATATAAAATGAGAATGATTATCATTCTCAAAAATAGCACAACAAAAAAATTCAGAAAAGAGTTCGACGAAAAAATCAGAATAAATTAAAGTAATAAAAATAGAGAAAATCTCAAATAGAAACTAACAGCTATATTAGCGGGCTTAAAGAATAGCTAAGAATATCGGTTACACGTCGATCTTTTAAAAAATAATATGCGAGTTTGCCGTCATTACGATATTTAAGTAATAGTTGAATTACTATTAGATGAGACAAGCGAGCTTCTTTAACGAAAAAATTAACCAATCGCCAAGCTTGATTTAATAAGTGCTGGCACTATGCGTTGGCAAGCCATTTTTCCCCCACCTATATTTCTTGCCACAGGGCCAATTTGCAAAGCAGCCAAACCACCCATAATAAAAAAGTTGGATTTGGGCAAACGTAAATGTTCATCTAGTACAGGTAAGCCGTTAACTATTTCGGTGGGATAAGTCTCCAATACATCTTGCAATAAGGGATGTTCTTGAACATTAAATTTTGTGCCAGTGGCTAACCAAATACGATTAAATTCATGTTGACATCCATCATGACAAAGAACTTGCCAAAGATTATCTTGCCATTGTGCGTTCTTAACTTGACAAGATTCCTCGATCCTAACTTTACCTTCATGAGCTGCTTTCTTTAGTTGCCGCATTATTTCGGGAGTCATCGAACCACCATTACGAGCTTGCTGTATTTGCTGGTAACGAACAGACCAATCGGTTTCGGAATGAAAGTAATTAAGATACTTTGGTCCTAACCAACCAGGCTCAGCATCAAAAATCTTTTCTTGTATTTGTTTTCTCGTTATTAGGGTAACATTTGCACCCTGATTTATTGCGCCTTTAGCTAAATGCCCGCTTGTCAAGCCACCACCAACAATTAAAATATGTTCTCCTTTTAGCTTGAGTTGATTTAAATTTACTTGTTGAGAATGACACAATCTATCGGTCGGATAATCGAAGTTAATTCTTTCTACCCAAGGAGGAAGCTGAACTTTGCCACTTCCTGTCGCCAAGACAACTCTACGAGCAATAATCGTTTCTCCTGTACTTAAAATCAATCGAAACTGAGAACTAGAAGCAAGTTTAATCGGTAAAATATGAATTACTTTAGCTGGGTAAACTTTATCTGTTAATTTCCAGCGACGGATCACTTCATGACAGAAATCATTAAATAGTTTGGTTCCTGGTCTGTCATAGGGTGGAAATAGCTCATTATATCTAGCTTCGGCAAAGTTTCTTAATTGAAAAGGATTAGGATCAGGATGATGGACAACAGGCGATCGCAAGTGCGGAATTTGTTGTGCGGCAAATTGTCGTTCCCATTGACTAAGCCAGGTTTGACTAGGATCAAAAACCAAGAATTTATTATAATGCTTCTTACTTTTTTTTAATAAATGAGTTGTTAAAGTTAAAGCCTGAACTCCGGCGCCAACAATCGCAACATCTATATAATTAGGTAATTTCATTCGTCAGTGATAATGATTCTCAATCTCATTATCTACTATGTAATAATGGTTGTTATTTCAATTGTGTAAAGTTCCGATGTAAAGAATATGAAAAATCCATACCTATAGCTATAAAGTAGATAAATAAGTGAGCCGTTCCGAATTTTCAGCGACGGAAACCCCAATTAACGTCACATGATTCTCTAAAGGAATAGAAGCAAAATAGCAACAGAGTTCTTCCGTAGTTCCTCCAGGACATAAAGGACAATCGTTTACAATTGTCGGCAAACGCTCTCCCCACTCCTGTAATCGCTGTTCCATCTCGACCATATCTAGTCCATACATATCAGATGGATTACGCTGAGCACGAAGATGTAACGTAACTTGAAAATCATGCCAATGATTATCCATCCAGATTGGAGGATTATGATGCTGGCGGCGTAAGACAGCACGGATTTGATAATCGAAGATTAGGGATTGCTTAATCACTTGTGACTGTGAAGGTAGAATCAAGCGAGAAGAAATAGACTTCTCCAAGCCTGATTTTACCCGATCTATTTCTCAATGATGTTTTCAACAATTAAAATAGTGCGGCTCCAGCTTCGGCTACGGCATGGTCTTGCTCTCCCGAACCCCCACTAACTCCAATTGCCCCTACTACTTGACCCTCACTTTTCAGAGGAATTCCTCCAGCAAAAATCATGATTTTTCCATTGTTAGAGGCATGAATACCGAAGAATTGCCCCCCTGATTGACTATATTCGGCTAAATCTTTAGTGGCAATATCAAAAGCTCGCGAAGTATAGGCTTTTTTAATCGAGATATCTATACTTCCGATCCAAGCTCCATCCATTCGTACATGGGCCACCAGATTTCCTCCAGCATCGACTACTGCAATATTCATTGGTTGACCAATTTCGAGAGCCTTTTTTTCAGCCGCGCTAATAACTCTTCTGGCATCTTCTAATGTCACCATGGGACTTGACCTCAGCTATAAGTTAATTCAGCTCATATTTGAACACATAGTAGAGCTTCAGGTAGACTAGCAAATTACGGACTCATAGATCCTTAAGAAAAAATATTAAGTATTAAAGCCCAGGCCAACCCTCCTCGATAATGCTCTGCGCCGAAGCAAAGCAGACTTCCTTTTGGTCTTTTAGGTAAGATAAAGTTTGCTCAAAATACTTGGCGCGATGAGCTTGCCCAAGTACCCAAGGATGAATATTGAGCGTTAATAGTCGACCGCATTCTTCATGTTCTGCTTCCTCAGAAAGAAATTTGTAGGAGTCTATAATCTGCTCGACCCACTCGGATTCTGAATGGAGATTATCCAAGAGTACGAATCGATCTTCGATTTCCGTTGAAAGTGGAAATGAAACGATACCACCTTTTTCTGTATTGAATGCGTAAGGTAGTTCATCATTAACCCAGTCCATCATAAATGAGAATCCAGACTCTACAAGTAATTCCGGAGTATTCTCACTTTGGCTCTTCCCAGGCGAAAGCCAACCTGTGACCTCTTTTTTAAAGATAGTTTCTAATCCTACTTTTGTTGACTGGATATATTCTAGTTCTAACTCCCGCTCCATCCCACCGTAGTGAGGGCAATTCATGTTCCAGCCATGAGCGATGATCTCAGCGTCCCTTTTTTTTATTTCCTGTATGAGGTGGGGGTGTCGGTCAACCATTTGCCCGTTGATCGAAAAGGAAGGTTTAATGTCCAGTCGATCAGTTACTTCAAGTAACCGGTAAACTCCCACTCTGTTGCCATGGTCCCTTAGGGTGAAGTGACGAAGGTCGGGGTAGGGCTTAGTCATTCCACCCGGTGCTTGAAAAGGGTGCTTCTGCTGATCGAGAGGAAAAAACTCCAGATTTAGGTTAAGAAATACGGTAACTTTTTTACCATGTTGCCATTGGAACTTGGGACGGTCTTGCATCATGGACCAATCGTAGAAGTCATGGTCCATATCATACTTTCGTCGTGGATATTTCAAATACTCTGAAGGCAATTCAGTCATGGTTTTCTAACCTTTTTTCGATATCATCTGAACAACAATCGTAGTAGTGATCAAGGTAGTACTGAGCAATTTCTCGCCCGGTTGTTAGCCAAACGTCAGAATGACCTGTGATGTATTCGAGTGCCTCCTCAAACGCTTTGATTCGGTGTGGACAGGAAATTTGGTAGTTGTGCGTAGGAATGCACATAACAGTCCCGGATTTTGCTCCTTCCTTGTAGAGCTGATCGAAATTGTCTTTCAGCATTTTGGCATAACGCCTAGGCTCGACTTTTTGCACCGCAAAGGCGATCGTATCATTCATTTCTAAAGAATAAGGAATAGAGACAAATTTCTTACCAGACGATACTGTTAATGGAGTTGGTTGGTCATCGTGAAAAAGGTCACAGGTATAAATTCCTCCCTCCTCCGCAAAAATATCGATTGTTTTTTCCGAGTGAGAGAGCGCCGGAGCTAAATAGCCGGCACATCTTTGACCGGTAAACTCTTGAATGATTTCCATGGATTCGCGGATCATAGATCGCTCTTGTTCTTCTGAAAGACCATAGGTATAGCGGGTGTTGTAAATCCCATGGGAGAAGAATTCCCACTCCCTATCACGGCATAGCTCAATGATTTCTGGATGGTGATAACATAAAGCGGTTGAAAGGGAGATAGAACCTCGTAATCCGTACTTATCAAGAAGCTTCATTTGTCGTATATGTCCCACACGATTTCCATAATCCCGAATAGAGTATCCAGCTACTGGGGGATAGGGTTGCGGCCATGGCTTTCGAAAGGGATTAGGTGGTGGGTTTATTTCATAGAATTCAATATTTGGTGCGATCCAAAATGCAACCCGTGCTTTATTGGGCCATTCTATTTTTGGTCTGTTAATATAAGGCCACTCTTTATAAAGATTTAGGTCTTGTTTCATGTTCGATACTTTTCCCTACGATAGTAGTTAATTGCCGATCATTTGGCCTTTGGTTAACTCTTGTTTCTATCTATTAGTTGGTTTTCTAACCACTGAAGAACAGAATCTACGGGTTTGATGTCAGCATACTTAAGGGCTAGATCGGTTAGATTTGCAAAATGGAATGACTCGTGCTTGTCTGCCACGCATTCGATTGGTACGATCGTGCGATAACCACGCGATAACGAATCGACGGCGGTGGCTCTGATGCATCCTGAAGTACTACCTCCGGTGATAATGACAGTATCGACTTTATGCCATGTTAGTAATGACTGAAGATTCGTTTCGAAAAATGCACTCGGCATCTTTTTCAGTATAATGGCATCTATATCTTTGCGAATTTCGAGCCTGTGGTCGAATTCAGCCCTTTGGCTGTTGAATTTTATATTTTGGAGTGAATCTGGGGTGTTCGTCCTTATTCCCCAGACTCCGGCATCATCGGCATTGTCCATATATGCAACATGAGTCCAGATCACGGGAAAACCGATGTCTCGTGCGCGACCAGAAACTTGATTGATGTAATCTAACTGCTTTGGATCTGTTTGGTATGAAGTCTTAAATTCCCCAGACGTATAGGCTTGTTGTAGGTCGACATTAACAATTGCGGCTTTGTCGCCGAAACCAAATTCTTTTCGAGTTGGATTATCCATGACTTCTTGGAAGATCTCACGGGCAGTTTTAGAGCTTACTTCCATTTGTTTGGGTGGAATAAAAGAATTCTCTGACATAGATTGACATCGTTGATCGCAACTTCTCTAATTTTACTAGGAACTGCCTAGGGGCGAACTCTTCCAGGAGTAAGCTTGCCAGAAAATTCTAAGCCTGAATTTCTTACTTCGTCACGCGTTTTATTCTTGCGGGACTCTCCGAGCTTTTCCTTATTATGCTGACAGTGTAGTTTTTCTACTTCCAGCAAAAAAGAGATATCTTTAATAGCCAACTCAAGTTTCTCTTCTAGCTTACGCCTGTTAGCTATTTTTTGCCCTACTATTGCAGCAGCCAACGCAGCAATAAGTGCACTTATAACAGTGAATGTTCCAGAAATTATTGCTACTTGGATCTCAATATTAGAAATATCTAAGGAAAACATTTTTATAAATTTCGTGAATGGTTTTAAGTCTTCTTTCAAAAATAATCAGATTAAAACTTAAACTGTCAATTTAGTGATGTTTCTTGACGTTCAAAGCAAAAAGCGATCGCAAACTGGAAAATTAAATCGCTGGCTTTCATTTCATTTTATCGTAGAGTGTGATCGCTGTTTTCTCATGCGCATAGTATTCAGATCTAAGACCTAAATAACTTTCTATAGTTAAAAGTGAAGCAAATGAAAAAAAATACTCAAAAATCAACTAATCTACAACAACACCAGGCTAAACCTTAACTTAACCTACTTAGTTTAATAGAGCTTTAGAGCATAGCTGGTGGTCTACATGAACCTACTTGCCCAGCTTGTATTTATAACAACTAAATAGTGATTGTTTATAGGAGATCGCGCTAATAGGAAAATGCGATCGCCTCCAACACGAGCACAGTAATAGTTAAAACTCATAACCTCTGTTAGTCCAATATTGCCAATCTTCGACTGCTTCTCGTGTGGCCTCATCTCCTTCAACCACAGCAACTTGAGCCAATGGGACGCCCAATTTACGACCTTGCCACTGAACCATTACAAACATTTCGTGTTCACATTCGCTTTCGGGAGCCATTCCCAAGACTTCAACTGCTTCACCGACCTCAAGGGGTGATATCGACCTTTTTTCAATGCACTTGGCCTTGAAGGGAGAACTGATTTTATCATCGAGATAGTAATACCAACCCATTGCTTGTTCTTCAGGGCCATAAGCATCCACGATGGCTTCATCAGCAATACGGTTTTCTCGAACTTCATCTCTTTCAACTTTTGGCATAGTATCTATCAATCATCCTGTTTACTTTTTAGAATAGATTTCAACCCAAATAATCATAGTCGATCAGGTAATATGACTCAAACAAAAATTAATCTGACTATCCTTAAGAAACAGCTGAAAACTCGTTCTCAAGAAGAATTGATACGTGATATTGCAGAACTTTTCAAACGATTTCAACCAGTAAAAGATTACTACCAAATCCAACTCTATCCTGAAGAACAAAAACAGGTTGCTGCCAAATATAAAAAGATAATCAAAGATGAGTTTTTTCCTGCTCGTGGCTATGGCAGAGCCAAATTATCAGTGGCAAAAAAAGCCATCACTGAATACAAAAAAGTCAATCAAACCAGTGTCGGCTTAGTTGATATTATGCTTTTTTATGTCGAGCAGGGGGTGAAATTTACTAATGCCTATGGTGATATCGACGAGCCTTTCTACATCAGCATGGAAGGTATGTATGAGAAAGCTGTTAAAGAAATAGTTAAGTATCGCCTAAAAGATAATTTTCAAAAACGCTGTCAAAAAATTGTCTTAGATACATCAGGAATGGGTTGGGGATTTCATGATGCTTTGAGCGAGATATACGAGGACGCTTTTGATTGACATACTCCCCGACCTAAAAGGTCCGGGAATTCTAGGATACTGGCGTAGCTTGCAGATTTAAATCTGTCTAACAGCTACTCTTCTACTAGACAATGCCCTATCTAGCTGAATACTCAGGCGACCAGAGTTGGTTTTCTTTCTTTAGGCATTCGTAGAACTTATTAAATCCTGGATTTTACCCCTAGCGATTTGTATTTTCCCAACTAAACTACTCAGCTACGTTCTCAGGTGTTGCCTGAAGTTTTACGGACTCAACTCGTGAATTCAACCCCATACCCCAGCTTTATTGGAGAACTTACTCATATCATATGATATTGATAACCCTAGATATATAAAGATTTAATACCTGTAGATTAAGCCCTAAAGGGCGGGGCTTTAAACCCATGATCTTTGGTAAAAAAGCCAAAAACTTCTGTTTGGTTGAGGTTAATAATGCGATCGCCCATATATTTATATTTCTCTAAGTCTCTGTCAATCTGGGAATCAGTTGAGCTAAATTACAAGGACGATTGCGGGAATCAAGTTGGTCTTTGATAATACTCCATCCTGTTTGACAAGCACCACTAGAACCAGGCAAACAGAAGATATAAGTCCCGTTAGCTACCCCAGCCAAAGCCCGAGACTGAATAGTAGAAGTTTTAATTTCTTGATAGGAAATCATCCGAAATATTTCACCAAAACCTGCAATTTCCTTATCTAATAAGGGTTGAATTGCTTCTGGGGTGCCATCTCTTCCTGTAACTCCTGTGCCACCAGTGGTTAAGATTACTTGTACAGATTCGTCGGCAATCCATCTGGATATTACAGCGCGAATTTGGTAAATATTGTCGGGAACAATAGTTTTTTCTGCTAAGAAATGTCCTGTTTTGGTTAAATTATCCACTAATATTTTTCCCGATTTATCATCAGCTTCAGTTCGTGTATCAGAAATTGTCAGCACGGCGATTTTTAAAGGGAGCAAAGATTTCATTTTAATTCTTGATTTTGTCTCTCTAACGGTCAAATCTATTCAGGCTACGTATACAAAGCAATGTAATTGAACTAATGAAAAACGAAATTATTTAGCAGAATAAAGTAATTGCATAAAAGGTTTGTATTAATAGCAGTTGCCATATTAATGCTTGTTACTTTAGATATAAACTTAAGGTCTTTCGTGTAAGAACCAGCGATCAATATGTAATAAAGCTTTGGCGTGTTTGCGAATCGCCACTCCTGGTAGCATTAAAGTGCAAGGTGCGAATTCGTAGTGTTGAGCAGCTAATTCATAAGCCTCCATTGGGGTTTGTGGTTTGTTGTTGACGAAAAACTGAAGCATTGTTCCATAATGAGCTACTAGTTCAGCATCATATTTGTTATGCCAATATCTCAGGATAGCAATGTCTTCGGTGCTGTTCTCCGAGCCGAAAAAATGTATATACGCAAGAGTTTCCCAGCTATTAGGTGTCGGCAATAGTAACAAAGGGATTGTCTTACTAGAACTTACGTCATACCACTTTTGGTAGTGTAAATCCGGTAATAATAATATTGTTTCTCGTGGAACATTTTCTAATTCCCAAGCAAATAACCAGCGTTCAAAATCAACATCTGTAATTATTGCTTCAGAATTTAAAGCGGTTTCTACTTCTTTTGATGACGGAGTAAGACCATAATCTAGCTTGGTTGCTTCTAAATTTTGAAGATACAATTGAGATCTCCACCATTCTCTATCATCTTCATGATGGTATTCTTTGATTCTTTTATTAATTATTGCTTCTCCGTTTAAAATTTTGGCAGCCTTAGCAATAGATTCTGGAGCAATACTTTCTATAAAACCATTTTTTTGTTCGTACAGGTATTCAGAACGAATAAAATAGTCCTGTTCATTCATCTTCTCTTGCCAATTTTCTGTACTAGAAAATCAAGTGTCAGTGAGTAAAGGATACATTTTAGTTTGGTTTATAAGCGATCGCAACAAACGCCAACAAGACAACATTTGTGGTTGTGGTACTTCTATGGCAAAAGCCGATTGGGTTGATTCGGGAATTGCTAATTTAGCAATCTTACTTTTGCTTAATTCGGTCTTGCTAAGCAGATCATATAATTCTGCTGAAGTTTCGATTGCCATTGATTAGGTTGTTTCATCTATTGTGATAAGGTCTTTATAACCCATAGCTTATGACAATATTGGCTATCAATAATATATGTCTATATTTTCCCGAAGCGCGATCGCTTCATCTGTTTTTTAAATTTTAGTTTTATTAGCTAAAGCATTGTCTAAGCTTCTTTGCAACTCAGTTATACTCATTGTTCCAATATCTCCTTGTTTACGAGTACGAATACTCAAAGTTTGGTTTTCAACTTCTCGCTTGCCAACTACTGCCACCACAGGAATTTTTTCTAGTTCGGCATTACGAATTTGTTTTCCTAAACGCTCTTCCGAACAGTCTACTTCTACTCGATAGCTAAACTGTTTTAGCGTTGCAGCAACAGTTTCTGCGTAGTCTCTTTGTGCCTCACTAACGGGTAGTAAACGTAACTGTATTGGTGCTAGCCATAAGGGAAAATCTCCTGCATAGTTTTCGATTAGAATTCCAAAAAAACGCTCTAAAGAGCCAAAAATCGCCCGATGAATCATAATCGGACGTTGACGAGAACCATCACCTGCTATGTATTCCATTTCAAAACGTTCTGGCAAATTAAAATCTACTTGAACAGTGGAACATTGCCAAGTACGTCCTATGGCATCTTTAATTTTGATATCGATCTTAGGACCATAGAAAGCACCACCTCCCTGATCTTCAATGTAATCCCAACCTTTGATATTCAAAGCTTCTATTAAAGCATTAGTCGCTAGCTCCCAACTTTCATCTGTACCTACCGATTTATCTGGACGAGTAGAAAGATTGACTTCATAGTCTTTAAAGCCAAAATCCGAAAGAATCTTTTCCGTTAAATTCAGTACCCTAAGAATCTCCTCTGTGAATTGAGTAGGCAAACAGAAAATATGAGCATCATCTTGAGTAAAACCCCGCACCCGCATTAAACCATGCAGTGTGCCAGAACGTTCGTAGCGATATACCGTACCGAATTCGCCCCAACGCACGGGTAATTCTCGATAGGAATGGAGGTCACTTTTATAAATTAAAATGTGAAACGGACAGTTCATCGGTCTGATCTGATAAGCTTGTTCCTCAATATCCATCGAATTGAACATACTTTCGCGATAAAAGTCAAAATGACCCGATGTTTTCCACAGTTCTAAGTTAGCAATGTGGGGCGTATAAAGGAGATCGTAACCTGCATCTAAATGAGCCTTACGCCAATAATCTTCAATGATGTAGCGCATAGTTGCACCGCGAGGATGCCAAAATACCAAACCTCCACCCGCTTCTCCTTGGATGCTAAACAGTTTTAATTCCTTGCCTAATTTCCGATGATCTCTACGCTTAGCTTCTTCCTGTTGTTGTAAATAAGCTTCTAACTGTTCGGGATTTTCCCAAGCAGTGCCATAGATACGCTGTAGTTGGGCTTTGGTTTCATCTCCTTGCCAATACGCTCCTGCGACGCTTTCTAGGGCAAAAGCTTTGGAGTTAATCTCTCCTGTGTAGTTAACATGAGGTCCCGCGCAAAAATTCCACCAAGAGACAGTAGTAGGAATTTTCACAGGTTTAATCAAAGAAGGTTCTGGTAAAGCGTCTTTGAGTTTTTCCCCTACATCGGGCAATCTACCGCCGTCGGGACTTCCTATGTAGTAACGAGTGATAGTTTCTCCTTCGGGAATGTTATCTAAAATTTCTAGTTTATAGGGTTCGTCCAGCTGTACGATTTCGGCTTTAATTTCTTCTCTAGTTACTTCTTCCCGAATAATTGGCAAATTAGCTTTAACAATGAAGCTCATTTGCTTGGTAATTTTTTTCAAATCTTCAGGAGTAAAAGGTTGCGGGCGATCAAAATCGTAATAAAAGCCCGTATCTGTCGTTGGTCCAATAGTAACTTTTGTCTCTGGAAATAAGATTTGTACTGCCATTGCCATAACATGGGCGCAAGTGTGACGAATACGCTCTAATTGTTCTGGATTGGCGATTTGTAAGGGTTTTTTTTCAGAAGACTTAGTTAACTGGCTGACCATTGGTAAATCACTATAATGATAATCGTTCTCATATTAACGTAAATACTGATGTAATTTCGCTCAAAATTCTTCTTGAATTTTACTAAAAGCTATGTTTGACAATGACTATATCAATATTACTAGTATTTTCAATGCGATCTAAATACAGTAAGTAACGCTCTTTGCTAATATCAATAGTTTAACTTGGTAACCAGTATTTCAATTAGAAATTTATATCAGCGAGGAAGCAAGACCAGTTTTATGCGATCGCTTCCTCTGTGATTGGCTGAAAGTCAACAATAGTGATCATACAAATATTACTATATAAGTATTAAAAAAACGACCTATATGTTAGAACAAACCACTATCAAACAAACAGCTCTAGATTATCTCTTGTCAAATCTGGAAGTATTCCCAGAACATCGTCACTTGTTTGAGGTTGTAGGTGCAACCTGTTTTGATAATAATGAGTGGATGATCAACATTAGTATTATCGGTTTGGTAGGTAAATATTGGAATGTTTTTGTCGATGGCAATACGGGAATAATTTCACCAAACTGTGAGTTTAATACAGACTGCCAAGATTTGAATAAACCCCATCAATATTCCCATATACCCGACTATCTAAATCAATTGCTTGATCGCCTTACCGCAAAAGTTCTTAAATAGATTAACTATTGTTTTATATGATAATGGTTATCATTCATTGCAAAATTTAGCTAACATGAATCCCCTATTTACTGCCCGCACTTCCGTAGAACAGGTTGAGGAAGGTTTGTCTCTTGCTCCCAAATTTGATGTCAATGGTTTAATCCCAGTAGTTACCACCGATGTCAACACAGGAGAAGTTCTAATGCACGCTTATATGAACGAAGAGGCATTAGTTAAAACCATTGAAACGGGAGAAGCTCATTACTATAGTCGCAGTCGTCAAAAATTATGGCATAAAGGTCAATCTAGTGGACTGGTGCAAAAAGTAGAGCAGTTAGCTATTGATGACGACCAAGATTGTCTGTGGATGCAAGTTAAAGTAGCTGGTTCAGGAGCAAGTTGTCACGTGGGTTATCGTTCCTGTTTTTATCGCAGTATTCCTACAGGGAAAAATGCGATCGCTTCTCAGAAACCAATTCAGTTAGTGTTTACCGAGGCGGAGAAAACATTTGACCCGAAAGCAGTTTATGGTGATGCGCCCAACCCCACAAAATTGTAAATTTTGCGAATCAATTTGCCAATAACCTGTTTATAGCAAAGTCTTTGTTTCTCAGAATCTTCTAGGTAATATAGAATGATAATCATTATCGAAATATTCCGAGACGAACAAACTTAAAAATATGACTCGCCTCAACTATCGCCTGTCCGATGCCTTGCCAACTCTCCCTAAAAGCGGAATGCCAGTGACAATTATTACTGGTTTCTTGGGTAGCGGCAAAACTACCTTACTCAATCAGATTTTACAGAACAAATATAATCTGAAAATAGCGGTACTAGTTAATGAATTTGGCGATATTAATATTGACGAGCAACTACTAGTTTCAGTGGAATCGGATATGATAGAACTGGATAATGGTTGTATCTGCTGTACTATTAATGACAGTTTAGTAGATGCCGTTTATCGAGTTTTAGAACGAGAACCAAAAGTCGATTATTTGATAATTGAAACCACAGGATTAGCCGAGCCTTTGCCAATTATTCTGACTTTTTTAGGAACAGAATTAAAGTTGTTGACTCGTCTTGATGCGGTAATTACGGTTGTGGATGCAGCGGCTTTTGATGCTGAACATTTTGATAGTGATGCTGCCTTAAGCCAAATCAGATACGGTGACATGGTGATTTTAAATAAAATTGACTTGGCAAAGGAAGAAAAAATTATCGAATTAAAGGCATTTATCGAAGATATTAAGCCAGGATTTAGAATTTTACCTAGCGAATATGGCAAAGTACCTTTACCTTTAATTTTGGATATTGGTTTAACTCAACCAGATAACTATCAAGCTGAAATTTCCGAGTTTCGACGGGATAAATCTAAGTTTAATAATCATTTAGCCGATGATGGTTTTAGCTTCGTTTCCTTCAAGAGCGATCATCCGTTTCAAGTTAAGAAATTTGAGCATTTTTTAACCCAAGAGTTACCAAATAATGTATTTCGTGCCAAGGGAATATTATGGTTTCAAGAAAGTCCTGCCCGACATATTTTTCAACTTAGTGGGCCTCGCTACGATCTACAAGACGATGATTGGACAAGTCAACCAAAAAATGAACTAATATTCATCGGGCGTGATTTAGATGAGTCTCAAATCAAACAAAAACTTAAAGATTGTTTAGCCGAACCAGGAATTAACCGTAAATTTAGCTTGCCCAATTTACCCTGGTAAACCTCATGGATTTATTTTCTCGAACTAATTTAAAAAAAGCAAAAATACAGTTAAAGATGATTACATAAAATCGATGACTTTACAAATTTATAATACCCAAACCCGTCGCCTCGAACCCTTTGTCCCTCTATTCCCTGGCATAGTGACCATGTATTGCTGTGGCGTGACCGTATACGATTATTGCCATTTAGGTCATGCCCGTTCCTATATTGCCTGGGATATAGTACGTCGCTATTTGCAATGGCAGGGATATGAAGTAACCTACGTGCAGAATTTTACCGATATCGATGATAAGATTCTCAAGCGAGCTCAACAGCAAGGTGTTTCAATGGCAGATATCTCCGAACGTTTTATTGAAGCCTACTTTGAAGATATTCGTCCTTTAAATGTCATGGATGCAGATGAATATCCCCGCGTCACCGATAACATCGCTGGGATTCAACAATTAATTCAGATATTGCTTGATAAAAACTACGCTTATGCTGTGGATGGAGACGTTTACTTTCATCTCAAAGCTTTTGGCGAATATGGCAAACTCTCTGGACGTAGCCAATCAATGATGCAAGCAGGGGCTAGTGGTAGGGTCGCAGTTAAAAACGCTGAAACCATCAAAAAACATCCCTCAGATTTTGCCCTCTGGAAAGGTGCGAAACCAGAAGAACCTGCTTGGGATTCTCCTTGGGGTAAGGGTCGTCCTGGTTGGCATATTGAATGTTCTGCTATGGTTAGGGCATTGCTAGGAGAAACTATCGATATTCATGGTGGTGGAGGGGATTTGGTATTTCCTCATCATGAAAATGAAATTGCCCAGTCAGAAGCTGCCAATGGTAAACCCCTGGCTAAATACTGGCTGCATAATGGCATGGTAAAGGTGAATGGGGAAAAAATGTCTAAGTCTTTGGGGAATTTTACGACAATTCGCGAGTTATTAAAACGTCCCCTCGATCCGATGGTAATTAGATTATTTGTTTTACAGGCACATTACCGCAAACCATTAGATTTTACTGAAGAGGCAATTATTTCAGCAACCAATGGTTGGCAGACTTTACAGCAAGGTTTACTTTTTGGGGAAAAATATGGCGATAGATTAGGTTGGAAGCAAAACCAAGAACTCGACTCTGCTGTCATAGGACAATTTAAAGCAGCAATGGACGATGATTTTAATTCTTCTGGGGGATTAGCTGTTTTGTTTGAACTAGCTAAAAATCTCCGTCGGGAAGGAAATCTGTTAACCCATGAAGGGAAAACCGCTACTAATTTGGAATATTTACAACAACAATGGCAAACTTTAGTTCATTTAGCAGAGATTTTAGGATTAGAAGTTAAATCTGAAGACAATTTAGAAGATACTCATAACTTCAATGAAGCAGAAATTACAAAATTGATTCAACAACGTAACGAAGCGAGAAAAGTAAAAGATTATTCCCAAAGCGATCGCATTAGGGAACAATTACAACAAATGGGAATTACTCTAATAGATCGCCCTAATGGGGAAACCAGCATTGTTTATAGTTGATAGTAGTTCCTCGCCAAAAGATGTTTAAGTAACACAACCTTCCAGTAATTCTCTTAATTTATCTTGTTCTAATTTCTGTCCGATAAAAACCAATTGATTTTTGGGTGTACCTTTCCACTCATCATCACTGGAAATAATTAATTCGTTATCAATGCCAATTTTCCCAAACTCATTGACTAATACTAAATCCGATTAGTAAAACCGACTTTTGAATTTGATGAGACAGATGCACAGAATTGTTTTAGTCTTGGAAATAAGTAGAGTATATATAGCGGTTCTCAAATAGATGAGATACACTTAATTTAATCCAGTAAGCTAATTTAGAATGAAAGCATATTCACTTGATTTAAGGCAAAAGATTATTGACGTTTACGAACAAGAGAAAATTTCGCAACGGAAACTGGCAAAAAGGTTTAACGTTGCTCTGAGTTTTATCGTGAAGTTACTCAGACAATATCGAACAACGGG